>JAGOCV010000019.1 GCA_017998575.1 Burkholderiaceae bacterium | reverse complement strand
GCTCTGGAGTTCGCGCCCAACGACCCTTTCATCTCCGACAGCCTGGGCTGGGTCGAGTTCCGGGCCGGCAACCGCACGGAAGCCGCCCGCATCCTGGAGCGAGCCTATCGCGCCCGGCCCGATGCGGAGATCGCGGCGCACCTGGGCGAGGTTCTCTGGACTCTGGGCCAGCGCGATCGCGCCATGACCATCTGGCGGGAAGGCCTGGGCCTGGCCGCCGACAACGAAACGCTGCAGGAAACACTGCGCCGCCTGCGGGTGCGGCCGTGAACCGGCCGGCAGCCCTCCCATCGCGACGGCTGGCGATATCGCTGCCGCTCGCGGGTGCCGTGCTCTGGCTGGCAGGCTGCGCGGCACCGCGGACTTCTGTTCCGCGTGCCGGAGGAACGCCCGACAACTGGAGCGGTCGCATGGCACTGCGCGTCGAGTCGAATCCTCCGCAATCACTGTCGGCGGCGTTCGATCTCAAAGGCACAGCCGATGCGGGCGAGCTCTCGCTGGCCACACCGCTGGGCAGCATCCTTGCGCGCCTGACGTGGGGCCCCGAGGGCGCCACGCTGCACAGCGGCAACGAGACGCGTCGTTACGCCTCTGTCGACGAACTGCTGGCCAGCGTCACAGGCACGCCGGTCCCCGTGACTGCGCTGTTCGAGTGGCTCTCTGGCCGCCCCGCGACGGCCCAGGGCTGGCAGGCCGACCTGTCGTCCTATGCCGACGGCCGCCTGCAAGCGCGCCGCGAGGCGCCGGCACCCGCGGCTGACCTGCGGCTGATCTTCGAAAACGTTCCCTGAGCGAGAATCGGCGGCCCCCAGCCTCGCCATGACATCGCTCACCGACGTTCCCGCTCCCGCCAAGCTCAACCTGTTCCTGCACGTCACGGGTCGCCGGCCGGATGGCTATCACCTGCTGCAGTCGGTCTTCATGCTCGTGGACTGGTGCGACACGCTGCATTTCGAACTGCGCCGGGATGGTGCCATTTCTCGCGAAGACCTGAGCATCGAGTTGCCCGAAGACGATCTCATCGTCCGAGCGGCGCGCGCCCTGCAGCAGCGCGCCGGCACCGCGCTTGGCGCCCACATCGCGGTTGAAAAAAACATCCCCGCGCAGGCCGGCATGGGCGGCGGCTCGTCGGATGCCGCGTCCTGCCTGCTGGCGCTCAACCGGCTCTGGGGTCTGGGGCTACCAGCATCCACCCTGGCCGAGATCGGCCTGTCACTGGGCGCTGATGTGCCGTTCTTCCTATCGGGCGGCGCGGCATGGGTGGAAGGCATCGGCGAGCAGATCCGCCCCATCGATGTGCCCGCCGCGCGTTTCTGTGTCGTGAAACCACCTGAAGGGCTGGAGACCGCAAAGATTTTTGCGTCACCCCTTCTCAAACGCGATTCGGAAACTGCTACAATCTCAGGCTTTGCTGCAAACCCGTTCGGCTTCGGCCACAACGACCTGCAGCCAGTAGCCGAGCAACTCTGCCCTGCGATTTCCGAGGCCCTGGCCTGGTTGTCGCAACAGGGGTTGGACGGCAGGATGACTGGCTCTGGAAGTGCGGTGTTCGCGGTCCTGCCCTCTGGCGTCCCGGCGCCGGCATCCTTGCCGGCACCGCCCTGGCAGGCACGCATCTGCAGCAATCTGGAGGCCCATCCCCTCAAAGGGTGGGCATCCTAGCGACATTATCGGTGGGTGGCATCGGCCATCCTCCTGTGTAGGGGAGTCGCCAAGTTGGTTAAGGCACCGGATTTTGATTCCGGCATTCGAGGGTTCGAGTCCTTCCTCCCCTGCCAAATACGCTCGACGTTCAGGCACACAACACATCGCCGGGAAGCTCCATGCAGCCGCTCCACCCCGATTTCATGGTCTTCACGGGCAACGCCAATCCTGGCATGGCCGCAGAGATTGCGCAGCACCTGGGCATCTCCCTGGGCAATGCGCACGTGGGCCGGTTCTCCGACGGCGAGGTCACGGTCGAAATCAACCAGAACGTGCGTGCCCGCGATGTGTTCGTAGTGCAGTCCACCTGCGCGCCGACCAACGAGAACCTGATGGAGCTGCTCATCATGGTCGACGCGCTCAAGCGTTCGTCGGCTGATCGCATCTCCGCCGTCATCCCGTATTTCGGCTACGCCCGCCAGGACCGCCGTCCTCGCTCGACGCGCGTGCCGATCTCGGCCAAGGTGGTTGCCAACCTGCTGCAGACCGTGGGCGTGGCGCGCGTTCTGACCATGGACCTGCACGCCGACCAGATCCAGGGCTTCTTCGACATCCCGGTCGACAACATCTACGCCTCGCCGGTGCTGCTGGGCGACCTGCGCCAGAAGAACTACGAGGACCTCATCGTGGTCTCGCCAGACGTGGGTGGCGTGGTGCGCGCTCGCGCGCTGGCCAAGCAACTCGGTTGCGACCTGGCCATCATCGACAAGCGCCGCCCCAAGGCCAACGTCTCCGAAGTCATGCACGTGATCGGCGACATCGAGGGCCGCAACTGCGTGATCATGGACGACATGATCGACACCGCGGGTACGCTGGTGAAGGCTGCCGAGGTGCTCAAGGAACGCGGCGCCAAGAAGGTCTACGCCTACTGCACGCACGCCATCTTCTCGGGCCCGGCCATCGAGCGCATCGCTCAGGGTGCGGCGCTCGACGAAGTGGTCGTGACCAACACCATCCCGCTGTCGGATGCCGCCCAGGGCTGCACCAAGATCCGTCAGCTCACCGTCGCCCCGCTGATCGCCGAAACGATCCAGCGCATTGCCAAGGGCGAATCGGTGATGAGTTTGTTCTCGGATCAGGTCAACCTGTTCTGAGGCAATGAGCAGGCGCCCATGCCGGGCGCCTTTTTTGAACCGGAGCCCAGCTGGTCGCGGCGGGCTTCTACTGGAGTTTGAACATGAATTTCGTCGCTTTTGAGCGCGCAAAGCAGGGCACGGGTGCGAGCCGCCGTCTCCGCTATTCGGGCAAGACCCCCGGCATCGTCTACGGTGGCGAGGGCAAGGAGCCGCAACTGATCGAGATCGATCACAACGCGCTGTGGCACGCCCTCAAGAAGGAAGCATTCCACTCGTCCATCCTCGAGATGGAACTGGCTGGCGCCACCTCCAAGGTCCTGCTGCGCGATGTGCAGTACCACCCGTACAAGCCGCAGGTCCTGCACGTGGACTTCCAGCGTGTGGACGCCCGTACCCGCCTGACGGCCAAGGTGCCCGTGCACTACAGCGGCCAGGAAGAATCGCCTGCCGTGAAGCTGGAAGCCCAGCTGGTGAACATCATCGTCACCGAACTGGAAATCTCCTGCCTGCCCGGTGACCTGCCCGAGTTCATCTCGGTCGACCTGTCCGAGCTGAAGAAGGGCGCATCGCTGCACCTCAAGGACATCAAGCTGCCCAAGGGCGTGAAGGCTGTGACCCACGGCCAGAACAACCCGGTGCTGGTGTCGGTGGTGGCTGCTGCCGCCGAAGAGGCCGCCGAACCGGCTGCTGCTGCAGCAGCAGCGCCCGCTGCTCCGGCCGCCAAGGGCAAGAAGTAAGCACCGCTCGCCTCCCGGACGACGGCCCGCCTTGTGCGGGCCGTTTTCTTTTGTGTCAGCGCACCGCCGGTGTCCGTGGCCTGCCGCGATAATCCCGCGATGATCAAGTTGTTCGTCGGCCTGGGCAATCCGGGTACTGAATACGAGGGCACACGCCACAACGCCGGTTTCTGGTGGATCGATGCCCTGGCGCGCGAACTGAAGGCGAATCTGGTTTCCGATCGCAGCTACCACGGGCGGGTCGCGCGCACCAGCGCCCATGGGCAGACGATCTGGCTGCTCGAGCCCCAGACTTTCATGAACGTCTCGGGCAAGTCAGTCGCTGCACTGGCCCGCTTCTTCAAGATCCAGCCTGAAGAAATCCTCGTGGTGCACGATGAACTCGACGTCGTGCCCGGCGAGGCCAAGCTCAAGTTCGGTGGCAGCCATGCCGGGCACAACGGTCTGCGCGACATCCATGCCCAACTCGGCACGGCCGACTACTGGCGTCTGCGCCTGGGCATCGGCCATCCTGGCGTCAAGTCCGAAGTAGTGCACTGGGTGCTGCGCAAGCCGGCACCCGAGCAGCGCGATGCCATCGAGGCCTGCATCGACCGGACGCTCAAGGCCGTTCCCGAACTGATCGGCGGCGACATGACGCGCGCCACGCAGTTGGTGCACACCAGCAAGCCGCCGCGCCCCAAGCCGCCTCGCCAACCTGCACCCGATACGGCTGCAGCGCCCGCCTCCGGTCCGGCCGGAGCCACGCCGTGAAACCCAGCTGCGCCGGACACCTGCTGCGGGTCGTTGCGCTGGCAGTTGGCGCGATGACCTGGCTGGCGGCCTCGGCTCAGCAGGCGGTGTACCGCTGTGCCGGCAACTCCTACAGTCACACGGCGTGCCCCGGCGGCAGCGTGGTGGCCAGCGGCGATCCGCGTTCGTCCGAGCAGAAGTCTGCTGCTGACGAAGTGAATCGCCAGTCGGGCCAGGCGGCGGACGACCTCGAACGCGAGCGGCTGCGTGACGAGCGCGAGGCCAGGCAACGCCGCGCTGCCGCTGCGCCCACGGCGCAAACCCTGGCGTCACGCCCGATGAGCGCGGTCCGCCATGAAACCCGGAAGACCACGCGCAAGAAATCCAAAGCCGCGGCCATGGACGACGGCCTCTACACCGTCACCGACGGCCAGCGCGCCCCGCAGAAAAAGAAAAGGAAAAAAAGCTGACGCCGGCGATCAGCCTGCTGCCTGGCCATACGACTGGGAGCGCGATGGTTGGACCGGACCCGGTTGCTGCAGACGGCGGTACTTCTGCCAGAGCGTCTCGCGGTCTTCGGTGTGCGACGGATTGACAGGAATGCAGGCCACAGGGCAGACCTGCACGCACTGGGGTTCGTCGAAATGGCCCACACACTCGGTGCACTTGTGCGGATCGATCTCGTAGATCTGCGGGCCCAGGAAGATAGCCTGGTTCGGGCACTCGGGCTCGCACACATCGCAATTGATGCAGTCGTCGGTGATCATGAGTGCCATGCGTGGATTATCGCCGCCGTCGCCGGCCTGGACTTTTGCCGTTATGCTGATGCCACGGCAGCCAGAGGGGTCACCCCGCGCGGCCCGGCAGTACCTCCCGCGAATGACGCCTGACGGATGAGCCTGTTTCTTCTCAAGCGCCTGTTGACCCTGATCGCCACGCTGGCCGGAGCCTCGGTCGTGGTGTTCCTCGTGCTGGAAATCCTGCCCGGCAACGCGGCACAGATGCTCATGGGCCCCGATGCCTCACCCGAAGCGGTGCAGGCGCTGACCGTCAAGCTCGGGCTCGACCAGCCGGCCTGGAATCGCTATTGGGAGTGGATCGCCGGCCTGTTGCAGGGCGACATGGGTACGAGCTACGCCTATGGCACACCCGTCAGCGAACTGGTGTTCGAGCGTCTCGCCGTCACCGTGCCGCTGGCCGTGATGGCCATGTTGCTCACCGCGTTGATCGCGCTCACCGCCGGCATCTACGCCGCCTCTCGCCACAACAAGGCCGGGGATGTGGGCGTGATGGCGCTCACGCAGCTGGGCATCGCCGTGCCGAACTTCTGGTTCGCGATCCTGCTGATCCTGCTGTTCTCGGTCTACCTGCAGTGGTTCTCGGCCGGCGGATTCCCGGGCTGGGCAGACGGCCCCTGGGAAGCCCTCAAGGCCTTGATGCTGCCGGCCATCGCGCTGGCCGTGGTGCAGTCGGCCATCCTCGCGCGGATCACGCGGTCGGCGGTGCTCGAACTGCTGCGCGAGGATTTCGTGCGCACGGCGCGCGCCAAGGGCGTTTCGCGGCGTGCCGCGCTCTGGGGCCATGTGCTGCGCAACGCGATGATCCCGGTGCTCACGGTGATGGGCCTGCAGTTCGCCGAACTGCTGGCCGGCACCATCGTGGTCGAAAACGTGTTCTATCTGCCGGGCCTGGGCCGGCTCATCTTCCAGTCCATCGCCAACCGCGACGTGATCGTGGTGCGCAACTGCGTGATGCTGCTGGCGGCCATGGTGGTGCTCGTCAATTTCGTGGTCGATGTGCTCTATGCCGTGATTGATCCGCGCGTCAAGGCAAGCGACATATGAATGAGCCGACACCTGCCTCGCTCGCGGTCCCGGCCGCATCGCTGCCGGCGGGCGGTGTCGCACTGGCGGCTGCGGGGCCGGCACCGTCGTTCCTGCATCGCGCCGCGCGCCATCCCAGCTTCGTGATCGGCGCGGTGCTCACGGCCTTGTTGCTGACCGCGGCAGCGCTGTCGCTGGTGTGGACGCCGTGGTCGCCCTACGAAGTCCGCATGGACGTGGCGCTGCAGGCCCCGAGCCTGCAGCACTGGCTGGGCACCGATGCTTTCGGGCGCGATGTGGTGTCGCTGCTGCTGGTGGGGGCCCGCGCGTCCATCCTGGTCGGCCTGATCGCCGTCGGCATCGGTCTCGTCATCGGGACCGCGCTGGGCCTGCTTGCTTCGGCGCGGCGCGGCTGGGTCGAGGAAGGCATCATGCGGCTGTCGGACTTCACGTTCGCCTTCCCTGCCATCCTCTCGGCCATCATGCTCACGGCCGTGTTCGGTCCGGGGCTGGTCAACGCCATCATCGCCATCGGCATCTACAACATTCCCACCTTCGCGCGCATCACGCGCGCATCGGCCAACGCCGTGTGGTCGCGCGAATTCGTGCTGGCCGCGCGCGCCTGCGGCAAGGGACCATGGAGCATCACGCTGGAGCACGTGCTGCCCAACATCGTCTCGGTGCTGGTGGTGCAGGCCACCATCCGCTTCGCCATCGCCATCCTGGCCGAGGCCGCGCTGTCCTACCTGGGCCTGGGCACGCAGCCGCCCCAGCCATCGTGGGGTCGCATGCTGGCCGAGGCGCAGTCACTGATGTTCCAGGCACCGTTCCTGGCCGTGTTCCCTGGCGTGGCCATCGTGCTGGCCGTGCTCGGCCTCAACCTGCTGGGCGATGGCCTGCGCGATCTGCTCGATCCGCGGCTGGCCCGCAAGCGCTGACCGAAGGCCGCCATGCCACTGCTCGAAGTCGACGACCTGGGCATCCGCCTACAGACCCCGCGCGGTGCGGCCGACGCCGTGCGCGGCGCGAGTTTCTCGCTCGAACGTGGCCAGACGCTGGGCCTCATCGGCGAATCGGGCTGCGGCAAGTCGATCACTGCCATGGCCATCATGGGATTGCTTCCCGAGAACGCGCAGGTGCGCGGCAGCATCCGCTTCGACGAGCAGGAGCTCTTGGGCCTGCCCGACCGCCGCATGGACCACGTGCGCGGCAACCGTGTCGCGATGATCTTCCAGGAGCCGATGACGGCACTCAACCCGGTGCACACCATCGGCCGCCAGGTGGCCGAGCCCCTGCGCCTGCACCGGGGTCTGTCGGCACGCGCAGCGCGCGACGAGGCGATCGGGTTGCTGGATCGCGTGGGCATCCCGCAGGCGGCGCAGCGCATCGATGCGTATCCGCATCAGTTCTCAGGCGGCCAGCGCCAACGCATCACCATCGCCATGGCGCTGGCCTGCGGCCCCGAACTCCTGATCGCCGACGAGCCGACGACCGCGCTCGACGTGACGATCCAGAAACAGATCCTCGACCTCATCGGCGAGCTGGTTGCCGAGCGCGGCATGGCGCTGCTCCTGATCTCGCATGACCTGGGCCTGATCGCGCAGAGCGTCTCGCGCATGCTGGTGATGTACGGCGGCCGCGTCGTCGAAGCCGGCAGCACGGCCAGCGTGTTCTCCGGCATGCGCCACCCGTACACGCGCGGCCTGTTCGCGGCGCGGCCCCGGCTCGATCAGCCACGCGGCCAGCGTCTGGCGACGATCGGCGGTACCGTTCCCGAGCTGGTCGACCTGCCCGCCGGCTGCACCTTCGCGGGCCGCTGCGCGTTCACCGAGCCGGCCTGCCACGTCACCGTGCCAGTCGTCGAACCTGTCGGGCCCGACCACGCGGCTCGCTGCCTGCGCCTGGCCGCCGTGGCGCAGGCCGTGAGCGAAGGGCGTTACGCATGAACATGGCTTCGACGCCGCTGCTGCGCGTGACGGACCTCACGCGCGACTACCGCCTGCCGCGCGAGAAACTGTTGCAGCCCGCGCCTGTCGTGCATGCGCTGGCCGGTGTGAGTTTCGAGATCCATGCCGGCCGCAGCCTCGGCGTCGTGGGTGAATCCGGCTCGGGCAAGTCGACGCTCGCACGCCTGGTGATGGCGCTGGACACGCCCACGTCCGGCACGGTGGCGCTGGATGGCCGCGATCTGCACACCCTGGCGCCTGCCGCCTTGCGCCGCGCGCGCCGCGATTTCCAGATGGTGTTCCAGGATCCGTACGGCTCGCTCGATCCGCGCCAGAAGGTGGCTCGCATCGTCGCCGAGCCGCTGGCCGCGCAGGGCGAACCTCGCGCCGTGCAGCGGGAGCAGGCCGCCGAAGTGCTGGCGGCCGTGGGCCTGCGCAGCACCGATCTCGACAAATACCCGCACGAATTCTCGGGCGGCCAGCGCCAGCGCATCGCGATCGCGCGCGCGCTGGTCACGCGGCCCCGGCTCATCGTGGCCGACGAGCCCGTGAGCGCGCTCGACGTATCGGTGCAGGCCCAGGTGCTCAACCTCATGCAGGACCTGCAGGAGCGCCATGGCGTCACCTACATGCTCATCAGCCATGACCTGGCCGTCGTCCATCACCTGTGCGATGACGTGGTCGTGCTGCATCGGGGGCAGATCGTCGAGCAGGGCCCGCCCGAGCGGCTGTTCACCGACGCGCAGCATCCCTACACGCGCACGCTGGTCGATGCCATCCCGCGCATCGATCCGCCCGGGTCCACGCCGGCCGTGGCCGGCGGCGCGCCGGCCTGACCATGTGGCGCACCAGGCATGCCTTCGCCGACGTGGCTTGTCATGCCGCCCGCGCTTGCCCCATGATGCGCGCTGAGCGCCCCGGCCCCATCGCCGCGGGCTTCATTTTTCTTTCCGCAGGAGACCCGTTCCCATGTTGAACCGCCGTACCGTCCTCGCCTCGTCCGCCCTGGCCGCGGCCACCACGACGCTCTCGCCCCTGGCGCTGGCGCAGGCGCGCAAGAGCAATCTCGTGATCGGCATGACGCTCGAGCCCACCGGCCTGGACCCGACGGCCAGCGCCGCTGCCTCGATCGGCGAGGTCACGCTCTACAGCATCTACGAGACCCTCACCAAGATCAACGGCGACGGCAGCGTCACGCCGCTGCTGGCCGAAAGCTGGGAAGTCTCTCCGGACCTCAAGACCTATACCTTCCGCCTGCGGCGCGGCGTGAAGTTCCAGAACGGAGAGCCGTTCAACGCCAACACCGTCAAGTACAGCTTCGAGCGCGCCGGCGGCGAGAAAAGCACGAACAAGGACAAGCGCACCTACGCCAACATCGGCGTGCAGGTGATCGACGACTACACCGTCGTGCTGCTCAACAAGGAAATCGACCCCGACCTGCCCTTCGTGCTCGGCCAGGCCACGGCCGTGATCGTCGAGCCCAAGAGCGCCGACACCAACGCCACCAAGCCAGTGGGCACCGGTCCGTACCGGCTCGACTCGTACAACAAGGGCTCGCAGCTCGTGCTGGCCAGGTGGGACGGCTACCGCGATCCCGCTGCCGCCAAGACACAGCGCTTCACCTTCCGCTTCATCTCCGACCCGGCCGCGCAGGCGGCGTCGCTGCTCTCGGGCGACGTGGACATCTTCCCGCGCGCGGCCACGCGCATCGTGGCGCAGTTCCGCAACAACCCGCAGTTCCAGGTGATCCTGGCCGGCTCGCGCGCCAAAACCATCCTGGCCATCAACAGCGCACGCAAGCCTCTCAACGACGCGCGCGTGCGCCGCGCCATCCTGTCGGCGATCGATCGCCGCGCCGTGATCGCGGGTGCGGCCGACGGCTTCGGCGCGCCGATCGGCAGCCACTACGTGCCCGGCGCTCCCGGCTACGTGGACACCACGGGCATCAACCCCTTCGACATCGAGAAGGGCAAGAAGCTGCTGGCCGATGCGGGCGTGAAAACGCCGCTGGAACTGACGATGACACTGCCGCCCGCACCCTATGCGCGCCAGGGCGGTGAGGTGATCGTTTCGCAGCTCGCCAAGATCGGCATCACCGTCAAGGTGCAGAACGTCGAGTGGGCGCAGTGGATCGCCAACACTTACGGCGGCGGCTTCAACTATGACCTGAGCATCGTGTCCCACGTCGAGCCCTTCGACCTGGGCAACTACGCCAAGCCCGATTACTACTGGGGCTACCAGTCGAAGGAGTTCTCCGCGCTGTTCGACCGCATCAAGAGTTCGGGCAACACCAACGAACGCAACAAGCTGCTGGGCGACGCGCAGCGGCTGCTGGCGCAGGATGCAGCCAACGGATTCCTCTACCAGCCCCAGTTCCCGACCATTGCGAGGCGCCAGGTGAAGGGGCTCTGGAAGGAACTGCCGATCTTCGCCAACGACCTCGCCGGCATCAGCTGGGGTTGAACCGCGCCGTGACCGCCCTGCCGCCCCCGGGCCCTGCCACACAGTTGCACGAGCTCTCGGCGCGCGAGCTGAGCGAGGCCTATCGCCAGCGCGCGCTCTCGCCGGTGGAGGTGACGCGCGCCGTGCTCGATCATGTCGCGCGCTGGGAGCCTCACCTGCAGGCCACCTGGCTGCTGCGGCCCGACGAGGCGCTGGCCCAGGCCCGCGCGAGCGAGGCGCGCTGGCAGGCCGGCACGCCGCTGTCGCCGCTCGACGGCGTGCCCGGCACGATCAAGGAAAACATCGCCACGCAGGGCGATCCGATGCCGGCCGGCACGGCGGCGGTCGAGCTGATCCCGGCCACGGTCGACGCTCCGCCCGCCGCACGCCTGAAGGAAGCCGGCCTCGTGCTGCTGGCCAAAACCACCATGCCCGACTACGGCATGCTGTCCTCGGGGTTGTCGAGCTTCCACGCCCTGGCACGCAACCCGTGGGATCCGAGCCGCACGCCCGGCGGATCGAGTGCCGGCGCCGGCGCTGCCGCCGCGGCCGGCTACGGTCCGCTGCACATCGGCACGGACATCGGAGGATCGCTGCGCCTGCCGGCGGGCTGGTGTGGCATCTTCACGCTCAAACCCAGCCTCGGCCGCGTACCCATCGATCCGCCCTACATGGGCCGCGCCGCCGGCCCGATGACGCGTACCGTGGGGGACTCGGCCTGGATGATGCGTGCGATCGCGCAGCCCGACGCCCGCGACAGCATGAGCCTGCCCGCACAGGACATCGCCTGGAATGACTTCGATCAAGGGCCCGGGAAGCTGCGCGGGTTGCGCATCGGCCTGCTGCTCGACGCGGGCTGCGGACTGCCGGTCGAATCGGAAGTGCTGGCCGCCGTGCAGCGCGCAGCCGCGCTGATGGAGTCCGCTGGCGCGCAGGTCGTGGTGATGCGGCCCTTCATGACCCAGTCCATGCTGGATGGCATGGACCATTTCTGGCGCATGCGCTCGCATACCGACTTGCAGGCCCTGCCGGCCGAACGCCGGGAGCGCGTGCTTCCCTACATCCGCGCCTGGGCCGACAGTGCGGCCGGCATGGGCGGTGCCGAGGTGTTCCACGCCTTCAGCCAGTTCCACGCCACCCGCGTGGCGGCCGTGAGAGCGTGCAGCGCGTTCGACTACGTGATCTCGCCGACAGCGCCGATGCCGGCCTTCGCGGCCGAGCTGCCCTCGCCCACCAACGACCCGTTGCACCCGCTCGAGCACATCGGCTTCACCGTGCCCTACAACATGTCGGAGCAGCCCGCCGCATCCATCAACTGCGGCTACACGCGCGAGGGTCTTCCGATCGGCCTGCAGATCGCTGGCCAGCGCTTCGACGACCTGGGCGTACTCCAGGTGTCACGCGCCTTCGAGCTGATCCGCGATCCGGTGCGGCCGTGGCCCGTGCCGCCGGTGGCCTGATACGGCGGACGACGCGCCAGTCCTGCTGCCATGCCCACCTGCGACTGTCTCGGCAATCCGGTCACCCTGCGCCAGACCGGCAGCCTGCCGGCGCTCAACGACTTCGTCGAAGGCTTCATCTCGAGCGAAGCACGCGCAGTCAACGTGCTGGCCGCAGCGCAGCACGACGACAGCACCATCGTGCAGGCCTGTGCAGCTGCCCTGTACATGTTCGCCGAAACACGCGCCGCGCCGGCGCAGGCCATGCCCCATGCGCAACGCGCGCTGGCCACCTCTGGCGCTGCCACGCCGCGGGAAGCACGCTTCGCGCTCGCCGTTGCGGCGTGGGTCGCGGGCGATATTCCACGCGCCATCGCACTGCACGAAGAGCAGGCGCGCGAGCACCCGCGCGACCTGGCGTCGCTCAAGCTCGGCCAGTACCACCTGTTCAATCGCGGGGATTCGCCCGGCATGCTGCGGCTGGCGCTGGCAGCGCTGCCGCATGCAGGCGATGTGCCCTACCTGCACGGCATGCTGGCGTTCGCCTGGGAACAGTGCCACTTCCTGCCGCAGGCCGAGGCCGCCGCACGCCATGCCATCGGGCTGCGCCGCAAGGAGCCGTGGGCGCACCACGCCCTGGCGCACGTCATGCTCACGCAGGGCCGCGTGCGCGAAGGCATCGCCTTCCTGCGCGAGATGAGCGAGACATGGACAGACCTCAACTCGTTCATGGTCACGCACAACTGGTGGCATCTCGCGCTGTTCGAGCTCGAACTGGATCATCACGACGAGGCGTTGCGCCTCTACGACGACGAGATCTGGGGCGTCGCCAAGGACTATTCCCAGGACCAGGTCAACGCCATATCCCTGCTGGCCCGGCTGGAGCTGGCCGGTTGCGACGTGGGCGACCGGTGGCACGACGTGGCCCGGCACGTGGCCGCGCGCGGGGCCGATCACGTGCTGCCTTTTCTCGATCTGCAATACCTCTATGCGCTGGCGCGCGCGGAGCGTGACGACGCCGACACGCTGCTGGCCAGCCTGCAAGCCCATGCCGCCTGGGTGGCGCCATCTGATCGCGCCCTGTGGATCGACACCTGCCAGCCTGCCGCGCGCGGCCTGCTTGCGCATGCGCGTGGCGACACCGACGGCTGCGTCCTGCATCTGGGCGCGGCGTTGCCGCGGCTGGTGGAGGTCGGCGGTAGCCACGCGCAACGCGATCTGTTCGCGCAATTGCATCTCGACGCGCTGATACGCAGCGGCCATCTGGCCGGCGCGCAGAACCTGTTGCAGCCACAGTTGGCGGCTCACCCCGAATCGGTGCGCCTGCAGCGGCAGGCGGCGCAGCTCTATCGCTTGCTTGGCTTGGGCGAATCGCTTGCCGGTTCCGGCGGCGCCTGTCCATAGACCGGCTGCGGCGGCAAACCAGCCAGATGGCGTGCGTCGGCCCAGTCCTGGATCTGCCACGCGTCGCCGCCCCATTGCACGCGGTTGATGCCGGCATTGGGAATCTCCGACTGGCGCGGGCCATGCAAACCCAGCGAGCGCGCCGTGCGGTAGACCATGTCGAGCACGCCGCCGTGCGTGACCACCAGCACTGTCTGGCCCGCGTGCGCGGCAGCCAGCCGGTCCATGGCGGCCATCACGCGCGTATGGAAGGTGCGCGCGCTCTCGCCCCCGGGCAGTGCGTAGTCGGGCAGGAACTGGGTCCACTGCGCCCAGGCCTGCGGATGATCTCGCTGGATGTCGCCGGCCCGCATCCCGTCCACCGAGCCGAAATGCTGCTCGCGCAGCGCCGCGTCGAGGGCGGGCGCCAGGGACAGCACGCGGCCCGTCGGCTCGGCCGTCTGGCGCGTGCGCAGGAGGTCGCTGGCGTAGAAGTGATCGATCTTCTCGCCCGCCAGCCGTTCGGAGAGGCGGCGCGCCTGCTCCAGTCCGGTAGCGTTGAGCGGCGGATCCACCTGGCCCTGGAAGCGCAGCTCGCGGTTCCAGTCGGTCTCGCCATGGCGGATCAGGATGAACTTGGTCATTCGGTCCATTCTAGGATGGCACCCATGGCCACCCTCCCTTCACCGCGCGCAAGCCCGCAGAATGCCTGACATGCCCGCTACGCACGACTTCACGCTGGTGCTGATTCCAGGCCTCGGCGCCGATGCACGCATGTGGCGCCATCAGCTCGACGGGCTGGCCGACTGGAGCCCCGTCGTCTGCGATGCCTGGGCCGCGCAGGGCAGCATCGAGGCGATGGCGGCGGCTGTGCTGCAGCGCCATCCTGGTCCGCTGGCGCTGTGCGGCGCATCGATGGGGGGCATCATGGCGCTGGAGGCCGCACGCCAGGCGCCGCAGCGCATCCGCGGCCTGGCCTTGCTGGGCACCAATGCCCGGCCGGAAACCGACAGCATGCGTGCCCTGCGCGAGCAGGCCATCGCACTGTTCGCCCAGGGCCGCGTCGAGGAAGTGATCCGCCCCAACATCGCCATGGCCTTCCACCCCCGCCATGCGGACGACGAAGCGCTGGTTCAGGCCTATCTGGACTTCGTGCTGGATGCAGGCGCCGACGCGTTGATCCGCCAGAACCGTGCACTCATGGAGCGGCCCGACGCCCGTGCGCATCTGGCCTCGCTGCGCTGCCCCACACTCGTGATCTGCGGTGATGGCGACCAGCTCACGCCACCGGAATGCTCGCGCGAGCTGGCCGAGGGCATCGCCGGCGCGCGCCTGGTGCTGCTGGACCGCTGCGGCCACATGCTGACGATGGAGCGGCCGCGCGAGGTCACCGCGGCGCTGCAGGCCTGGCTGCCGTCCCTGTCGCCTGCCTGAAGACCGGCAGACTGGCCGAAATCACACGGCCGGCGCAGCCGGCAGGTCGCGGCCGAGGCTGCGCACCTTCTCCTGCAGGCGGGCCTGCACGAAGGGCGAGACGAACTTGTCGATCTCGCCGCCGAGCACGGCGATCTCGCGCACGAAGGTGCTGGAGATGAACTGGAACTTGTCGCTGGGCGTGAGGAAGACGGTTTCCACGTCGGGCATCAGGCTGCGGTTCATGCCGGCGAGCTGGAATTCGTAGTCGAAGTCGGTCACCGCGCGCAGGCCGCGCACCATGGCCTTGCCGCCACGCGCCACCACGAAATCCCGCAGCAGGCCGGAGAAGCTTTCGACCTGGACCTGCGGATATTCGCGGGCCACTTCGCGTGCCATCTCGATGCGCTCCTGCAGCGTGAACAGCGCTTTCTTGTGGTGACCCGCCGCGACAGCGACGATGACCCGGTCGAACAATTGGGTGGCACGGCGGATCACATCCACGTGGCCCAGGGTCATGGGATCGAATGTCCCGGGGTAGACGGCAAGCACGCTCGACATGGGCATCTCCTCAACGCTGTCCTGGCGAATTTGTTGCGGTGCATTATGCCGCCCGGGTCAGCAGGTGGGCATGCACGGCCCCGGCCTTCATCTGGCGATGCACCACCAGTCCGTAGGGCGCGAGCGATTCGTCGTTCCACGCCTCGGGCGCCTCCAGGTAGACGTAGCCGCCCGCACCCAGCGCAGGATGCACCGCAGTGAGTGCCGGGCCGAACAGCGCGGAGGCGAACGGTGGATCGAGCAGGATCAGGTCCACCGAACCGGCGGGCATCGCGCGCAGGCCGGCGACGCCGTCGCCGCGCGCCACTCGCACGGCTTGCGCGTCGAGCCTGGTGCGGATCGCCTCCAGCTGCGTCACCAGCGCCGCGTCCTGCTCGAACATGCGCACCTGCGCGGCGCCACGTGAGGCGCACTCGAAGCCCAATGCGCCCGTGCCCGCAAACACATCCACGCAGCGCCATTCGGTGAGGTCTTGCCCTAGCCAGTTGAACAGCGTCTCGCGTACGCGATCGGGCGTTGGCCGCAGGCCGGGCCGGTCGGCCACAGGCAGCCTGGTGCGCTTCCAGCGGCCACCGATGATGCGCACCTCGCGCGGCGGCATGCCCACGCTGCGCGCACTGGCTCTGGACATGGGCTTGCCGCCCGGTCGTGGATCAGTCATTGCGGCCGAGCATAGTGCAGACGGCCGGCGCCACGAACTCAGGGTTTCGCGCCCACGACCACGGTCACCATGCGCTGCGGCTGCAACTTGCGCGCGAAGGCTGCACGCACCTCGGCGGCGGTGACGGCCTCGACCTTCTGCGTCCAGGTGTCGAGATAGTCCAGCGGCAGGTTGCTCCAGGCGATGTTGGCCACGTTGCCCAGCAGCTTGCGGTTGCTGTCGAGCAGCAGCGGAAAGCCGCCAATCAGGTTGTCCTTGGCCGCGCGCAACTCGGCTTCGGTCGGGCCTTCGGCGACGAAGCGGGCCAGCACCTCGCGCGAGACCTCGACCGCCTGCTGCGCCTGGTCGGGCCGCGTCTGCAGCGCGATGCCGAAGGCGCCCGCATGCAGGCCGGGCGAGAACCAGCTGCCCACGCTGTAGCTGAGGCCGCGCTTCTCGCGCACCTCGGAATACAGGCGCGAGACGAAACCGCCCGAGCCCAGCGTGTAGTTGCCCACCATCAGCGCGAAGTGGTCCGCATCGGCACGGCGGTAGCCAGGCTGGCCGATGTAGACGTGGGCCTGGGCTGAATCGAACGGGATGCGGATGTCCTCGGCTCTGGTGAGCGCGGCGACCTCGGGCACGGGCGCATCGGCGCCTGCCTCGCAGCCGCCGGCCGGCAGTCGCGACAGCAGCGTGGTCGCCAGCTGCGCGGCCTGTGCGCGCGTGACGGCGCCCACGATGCTGAGCTTGGCGCGGCAGGCGCGGATGCGCTGCCCGTAGAACGCGCGCATGTCGGCCACGCCGATGCGGCCGAGCGTCTCTTCGCTGGCGTCGTAGCCGTAGGGATGGCTGCCGAACACGGCACGATTGAACGCGCGCACGGCGGGCGCACCGGGGCGCGTGTTGGCCTCACGCAATGCGGCGATGGCACGAGCGCGGTCACGTTGCCAGACGGCGTCCGGAAAGGCCGGCTCGCCCATCTGCCGCGCGGCAAGCTGCGCGGCCCGCGCCAGCAGATCAGCCTGCGTGAGCGAACGCAGCGAGAAGCTCATGCGGTCCGAGCCCGCACTGGCGCCGAAGCTGGCCCCCAGGTCGGTCCAGGCCTCGCCCAGCGCGTCTTCGTCCAGTGCCGGTTCGTTGCCACGGGCAGCGATACCGCTTGATGTCAGCCCGGCGGCCGCGCTGGCCAGTCCGGCCTTGTCGGCGGGATCACGCCGGCCACCAGCGTCGAAGTCGATCTGCACATCGACCATCGGAATCGCCGGCGCTTCGACCAGATAGATCTGCGCGCCATCGGGCTGTGTCCAGTGCTGGATGGCGATGGCCGCCTGGGCCAGCGTGGCACCCGCGAACAGCGCAGCGCCGAGCGCGGCCCGCCGGGCAAGAGTGCGAACAGTCGGTTGGCGCGCGCTCATCGCATGTCTCCGGTTCCGTGGGCGCCGGGTGTCGGCGGGCGCGGCTTGCGGCCGCCTTGCATGGGCTGCGGCCGCAGGATGGCCACCGTGAGCTGGTCGTCGCCGAAGTAGCGGGCGGCCACCGAGCGCACCTGCTCGGCCGTGACCGCGCGCAGGCGTTCGATGATGCGCTCGCCGGTATCTGGCGGCAGGCCCATCACCCAATAACTGGCCAGCTCGCGCGCCTGGTTCATCACCGAGTCGAGCTTGTAGACCTCGCTCGCCGTCCACTGCGTCTTGACGCGCGCCAGTTCGGCCTCGCTGATGCCGTCCTTCGCCACGCGCGCCACCTGGGCCCGCAGCGCGGCTTCGAGTTCCTCGGCCGTGCGGCCGGGAGCGGGCACACCGTCCATGATGAAGACCTGCGGGCCACGACCCCACATGCCGTTGTAGGCGCCCGCGGAGTCGGCCACGCGCGACTCGCCGCGCACCAGCGCGCGCTCCAGGCGCGCGCCCGGGTAACCGTCGAGCACGGCCGACAGCACGGTGAGCGCCAGCGCGTCGTCCGCGCTGGCGTCGTCCAGCCGTTCGACCTTGGGTACGCGCCAGGCCAGGCTCACGTAGGCCTGCTCGGCCGGGGCCTTGTAGTCGAGCCGGCGGATGCCCTGCTGCGGTGGTTCGTTGCGCGGCTTGCGCACCGGCACTGCCCGCGCGGGAATGCCGCCGTAGTAGCGCTCGGCCAGTACACGCACGCGCTCGGGTTCGACGTCGCCTGCCACCACCAGCACGGCGTTGGCGGGCACGTACCAGCGGGCGTGGAATTCGCGTGCGTCCTGCGGCGTCATCACGTCGAGGTCGTCCATCCAGCCGATGATGGGCCGTCGGTACGGCGAAGCCGTGAACACCATCGCGTTCATCTGCTCGTACAGGCGCGAGCGCGGCGAATCGTCGGTGCGCATGCGGCGCTCTTCCTTGACGACTTCGAGCTCGCGGCGGAACTCGTCGTCCGGCCACTGGTTGTTGGCGAAGCGGTCGGCTTCCAGCGCCATCACTTCCTCGAGCCGGCCGGCCGGGATCTGCTGGTGGTAGCCGGTGGCGTCGCGCATGGTGAATGCGTTCTCGCGTCCTCCCAGCGCGGCCACGCGGCGCGAGAACTCGCCAGGGGCCAGCGTCTTCGTGCCCTTGAACATCATGTGCTCGAGCACGTGGGCGACGCCCGAGGTGCCATCCACCTCGTCCACCGAACCCACGCGCAGCACCAGCATCTGCACGGCCGTGGGCGCACGGTGGTCGGGCTTGACCAGCACGGTGAGGCCGTTGGCCAGCGTGAACTGCGTGACACCCGGCACCTTTGCAGGCGCAGCGGACAAGGAAGCGGGAGGACCGGACGCAGGAGCGGCAGGCGTGGCGGCCATGGCCGCGCTGGCGCCGAGCAGCACGACGGCGCAAGCCCGCCCGGCAAGGATGGTGAGGGGCAGTTTCATAGAATCCTGTGATTCTAAAAAGCCGTCCGATGTTCAGTTTTTTTCGCAAGAAGGCGCCTGCCGCCACCCCGGCGCCCGCCGTCCCTGACACGCCGGCCCTTCCCGCTGCCGCGCCGGCCGACCCTGTGCCCACCGACGGCCCGCTGCCCGCCGTCGGGACGGCACCGGTCCCCGCAGCCGTGGCTGCAGAACCCATCGCCGCACGCCGGGGCTGGATGGACCGCCTGCGCTCGGGCCTCAAACGCACCGGCAGCAGCATCGCCGAAGTCTTTACGGGCACCCAGATCGACGAAGCGCTGTACGAGGAACTCGAGGCCGCGCTGCTGATGGCCGACACCGGGACGCGCGCCACCCAGCACCTCCTCGACGACCTGCGCCGCCGCGTGAAGGAGGCCAGGGCCTCCAGCCCCGAAGCCGTCAAGGCCCTGCTGGCGCAGGCCATCGCCGAGCTGCTGCGGCCACTCGAACGGCCGCTGGTGATCGGCGAGCACGTGCCCACCGTGATCATGGTGGCAGGCGTGAACGGTGCCGGCAAGACGACATCCATCGGCAAGCTCACGAAGCATCTGGCGGACAGCGGCGCCTCGGTACTGCTGGCAGCGGCCGACACCTTCCGCGCGGCAGCACGCGAGCAACTGGGTGTCTGGGCGGACCGCAATACCGTCGAGATCGTGAGCCAGGAAGGCGGCGACCCGGCCGCCGTGAGCTTCGACGCCGTAAATGCCGGCCGCGCGCGCCGCAAGGACGTGGTGCTGGTCGACACGGCCGGCCGCCTGCCGACACAGCTGCACCTGATGGAAGAGCTGCGCAAGATCCGCCGTGTGGTGGCCAAGGCCGATGCCACGGCGCCCCACGAAGTGCTGCTGGTCATCGACGGCAACACCGGCCAGAACGCGCTGGCCCAGGTCAAGGCCTTCGACGAGGCGTTGCAGCTCACGGGCCTGATCGTGACGAAGCTCGACGGCACGGCCAAGGGCGGTGTGCTGGCCGCCATCGCGCTGTGGTCGCGCGAACGGCAGGCCACGCATCCCGGGGCACGGCCGGTGCCCGTCTATTTCATCGGTGTGGGCGAGAAGCTCGAAGACCTCGAGACCTTCAGCGCTCAGGAATTCGCGCAGGCGCTGCTGGCCTGAGCCGCCGTTTGGGCGGGACCCGCGTCGGGCTGACGTGAGGGCCTGCTTCTGGCATCATGGGCCGGCCGGCCCGACGCAGGCGCGGCTTCGACAGGAGACACGCCATGATGGATACCACCGCCGGGGGCGCTGCCGCCCCCACCGCCCGCCGGCTCGACCGGCTGCTGGCCCACTATGCCGAGAGCCATCGGCATCCCACCAACGAGATCATCCACTTCGTGGCCATTCCGGCCATCATGCTCAGCCTGATCGGGCTGATCTACTGGATCCATCCCTGGGCCGCGTACGGCTTGCTGCTGGGCAGCCTGGCGTATTACGTCATGCTGCGTTCGCCCGTTCTCCTGGTCGGCATGGCGGTCGCTGCGGCCCTGTCGCTGGTGGCCGTGCGCGCGATGGGCGATCGGGTGTTGCCCATCTGCCTGGCGATCTTCGTGATCGCCTGGATCTTCCAGTTCGTCGGCCACAGGATCGAAGGCCGAAAGCCATCCTTCTTCGAGGATTTGCAGTACCTCCTGGTTGGCCCGCTGTTTGTGCTCACTCACGCGCTTGCCCGCCTCCGTATACGCTGGTGAGCGCCGCGGCAAGTTGTAACCAGACTATTGCAATTTCGGTCGGCAGCGCCAGCAGAATGGGCGGAACCCTTTCCTTAGCACTCCCTCAAAGAGAGTGCTAACATGCATTTTCGAAAGGAGTTTCTGGTATGTCTTCTCAAACTGGAGCCTCTGCCAACGCCGTCGCGCTTGCCAATCCCTGGGCGGTCGTTCCGCCGCTGGGCAACCTCGACGCCTACATTTCCGCCGTCAACCGCCTTCCGCTGCTGACGGCCGAGGAAGAGCAGGACTTCGCCCGCAAGCTGCGCAACCAGGGTGACCTGGAAGCGGCGGGAAAGCTCGTGCTCTCCCACCTGCGCCTGGTCGTGTCGATCTCCCGCCAGTACCTGGGCTATGGGCTGCCGCATGGCGACTTGATCCAGGAAGGCAACGTGGGCCTGATGAAGGCCGTGAAGCGCTTCGATCCCGATCAGGGCGTGCGGCTGGTGAGCTACGCCATGCACTGGATCAAGGCCGAAATCCACGAGTACATCCTGAAGAACTGGCGCATGGTGAAGGTGGCCACCACCAAGGCCCAGCGCAAGCTGTTCTTCAACCTGCGCTCGATGAAGCAGGGATTCAAGGCCGACGCCGCCGTGGCTGACGGCACGGTGCACCGCGACACCCTCACCGAGAGCCAGATCGACACCATGGCGCGCGAGCTCAACGTCAAGCGCGAAGAAGTGATCGAGATGGAGACCCGGCTCTCTGGTGGCGACGTGATGCTCGATCCCGGCCCGTCCGACGACGGCGAGGACAGCTTCGGCCCGATCGCGTACCTGGCCGACGCTGCCCAGGAGCCGACGGCGTTGATCGAATCGCGCCAGCGCGACGTGCTGGCCAGCGACGGCATCAGCACGGCGCTGGAAGAGCTCGATCCGCGCAGCCGACGCATCGTCGAGGAGCGCTGGCTGCACGTCAACGACGACGGCTCGGGCGGCATGACGCTGCATGAACTGGCGGCCGAGTACGGCGTGAGCGCCGAGCGCATCCGCCAGATCGAGGCGGCGGCGATGAAGAAGATGCGCAAGGCCCTGGCGAGCTACGCCTGAAGCCTGCGCCGCCCCAACAGCCCGGCTGCGTGCCGGGCTTTTTTTGGTCAGCGTCATCGGTCATGGGCATTTGCCCGCAGACGTTCCGCGCCGGGGCCGCGCTAGGATCGATGGTTCCGGCCGCCAGGCCAGCAGGCGCCCCATCGCAGGCGCCATTCCCCCATTTCAAGGACAAACCATGCATTACCGTGCCTCTCGCCGAGCCGTCCTGGCCACGGCTCTCGCTTCCGCCGTCGCTTCACCCGCCGTGCTGGCGCAGGGCACGCGGGCCACGCCGTTGCCCGCCAACTGGCCCAACCGGCCGCTGCGCATCATCGTGGGTTTCCCTGGCGGCTCGACGCCCGACCTGACGGCACGCACGATCGCCGAGCCGCTCTCCCGTGCACTGGGTCAGCCCGTGATCGTGGAAAACCGGGTAGGCGCGGGTGGCAACATCGCCGGGGATCTCATTGCCAAGGCGAATGACGACCACACCATCGGCGTCATGATCAATGGCAACATGACCATCGCCCGTCTGCTCAATCCCGGGCTGGCGTTCGATCCGCTGACGGATTTCGCACCCATCAGCATGATCGGCACCGCGCCACTGGTGCTCGCCGCACCGGCCAATGCCCCGGGCAACACGCCCGCCGAGTTCATGGCCGCCGCCCGCGCCGCTGGCGACAAGTGGAGCTATGGCACGCCGGGCATCGGCACCGTCGCCCACATCGGCATGGAACTGCTCAAGGACAGGGCGGGCATCAATCCGGTCCATGTGCCCTACCCTGGCAACCCGCAGGTGATCACCGCCATGATCGCGGGTGACATCCACCTGTCGCTGCTGCCGCCAGCGCTGGTCACGGCCCAGGTGCGGGCCGGCAAGCTCAAGGCGATTGGCGTCACTTCGGCCGGCCGCAGTTCGCTGGCCGCCGAGCTGCCCAGCCTCACCGAAGCTGGTGTGAAGGACTTCGAGCTCGAGATCTGGAACGCTGCCGCCGCGCCGGCCAGCATGCCGCGTCCGATCGTGGAACGTCTCTCGGCGCTGATCAGCGAGATCGCCCGCTCGCCCGATGTGCGTGAGCGACTGTTCCAGCAGGGCTGGCAGGTCACCGGCACGTCGAGCGAGGGACTGGCCCGCCGCATCAAGGCCGATACGCAGACGCTGGGCGGCGTCATCCGCGCCCGCAATATCAAGGCCGGCGGCTGAGCGCCTTCACGCCAGGATGCTGCGCTGCGCCCGCTTCGCGATGTAGCGCGTGGCGGGCGCGGGTGATTCGTCCAGCCAGCGCTCGCACACGCTGGCTGTCCAGGCCGGCTGGCTCTTGGCGGCATCGTTGAGCCAGTTGGCCACCGAGTTCTGCACGTAGCGGCTCGGGTCGGCGCGCAAGGGCTCGATCAACGGCAGGCCACGCCAGGGTTCGGCCTTGAGCGGCTCGATCTGCGCGCACCACACACCGCGCGGGCGCGTCAGTTCGCTCGCGAAGCGGCGGATGTTCTCGTCGGAATCCACCACCCACGGTCCGAGCAGCACCAGTGCGGCATCCAGGTCGGCCGCGACCTCGTCGCGAACCGCCATCCAGGCGAGTTCGCGCACGCCGAAATGCGCATCAGCGGCGAAGCGGCGCACGCTCTCCAGCCGGGCGGCCAGCGGCAGACCACTGAAGCCGATCCATTGCGCGGCCCAGCAGCGCGCCAGGTCGCTCGGATGCGTGGCCAGCCGATGCGCGACCTCGTCGCAGGCGCTGTGGG
>JAGOCV010000018.1 GCA_017998575.1 Burkholderiaceae bacterium | reverse complement strand
CGGTGCTGGGCCACAGCATCGTCTTCGGCATGTCGGACAACGCGGTGACCTGGTGGGACAACAGCCGCGCACGCCACATCGGTTACGTCCCTCAGGACAGCTCCGACGTGTTCCGCGACGCGGTGTACGCCCGCACGCCGGCGCCAGACTTGGGCGACCCCGCGGCGCTCTACCAGGGCGGCGCGTTCGTGCGCACCGGGCCCTTCGAGTGACCGCGATGCACGACATCCTGCAGGTCGGTGCCTGGCGCGTGATCGGCCCCACGCGCGATCGCGTCGGCGAAAGCCCCGTCTGGGATGCCGAAGCCCAGGCGCTGTGGTGGGTCGACATCGAGGGCCGCCAACTGCGCCGCTTCGACTGGGGCCGGCAAGCCACGCAAAGCTGGGAGACGCCAGAGCGCACCGGCTGCATCGCATTGACGCGGCGCGGCACCGTGGTGGCCGCGATGGAAAGCGGCGTGTTCGAGCTCACTCCGGGCGAGGGGGCGCTGGCCGTGCGCCGCATGGCATCGATCGCGCATCCGCGGCCCGGCATGCGCTTCAACGACGGTCGTTGCGATCCTGATGGCCGCTTCTGGATCAGCACCATGGTCATGGACATGTCGCTGGCGCAACCGGCGGGCGCGCTGCACGTCCTCGACGAAAACGGCCTGAGCGGCCCCCGCGTGGAAGGCCTCATCACGTCGAACGGTCTGGCGTTCTCGCGGGACGGGCGGCGCGCCTGGCTGTCCGATTCGCATCCCACCGTGCAGCAGATCTGGACCTTCGAGCGCACGCCCGGCACGGGCGAGCTGTCCGGCCGCCAGCCCTGGGTGGACATGCGCCCCTTGCCCGGCCGGCCCGATGGCGCCGCCGTGGACAGCGAAGGCTGCTACTGGATCTGCGGCAACGACGCCGGGCAGATCCATCGATTCGATGAGCAGGGCGCGTTGATGCAGTCGCTGGCGGTGCCCGTGCCCAAGCCGGCCATGTGCTGCTTCGGTGGGCCCGACCTGCGCACGTTGTTCGTCACGTCGATCCAGCCCGCCGTGGAGCCGGGCCTGCTGGGCGACAGCGGCGCCGTGCTGGCCTGCGACGCGGGCGTCGCCGGCCTGCCCGAACCCCGTTTCACGCGTTTCCAGCCCCCGGGCTGAAGCGCGGAATTCCCGCCGGCGAGCTGCCGGCGTTTCATGCTTGCAACAGAGATCGATTTCAACAGGAGACAAGACCATGACCGTTCGCAGAAAACTCGTGAAGACCGGCCTGCTGGCCGCCCTTGCCATGGCGTTGCCGATGCTCGCCAGCGCGCAGATCGTGCTCAAGGCGGCCGACGTGCACCCGCCCGGATATCCCACGGTGGTGGCCACGGAAGCCATGGGCAAGAAGCTCGAAGCCGCCACCAACGGCAAGTACAAGATGCAGATGTTCCCCAGCAGCGTGCTGGGCGACGAGAAGACCATGATCGAGCAGACGCAGATCGGGGCCATCCAGATCCTGCGCACGTCGCTCGGCCCGGTCGGCGCCGTGGTGCCCGAAGTCAACGTGTTCAACATGCCTTTCGTGTTCCGTGACGAAGCGCACATGCGCGCCGTGATCGACGGACCGATCGGCCAGGAAATCCTCGACAAGGTGACGGCCAGCCCGGCTCGCCTGGTGGCGCTGGCCTGGCAGGACGGCGGCTCGCGCAGCCTCTACACCAAGAAGCCGGTGCGCAGCATCGCCGACCTCAAGGGCCAGAAGATCCGCATGATGGGCAACCCGCTGTTCGTGGACACCATGAATGCGCTGGGCGGCAACGGCATCTCGATGGGCTACGGCGAGGTCTACAGCGCGCTGCAGACCGGCGTGATCGACGGCGCGGAGAACAACCCGCCCAGCATGTTCACGTCCAACCACTTCACCACGGGTGCCAAGTACTACACGCAGACCAACCACCTGATGATCCCCGAGATGCTGGTGATGTCGAAGGTGGCGTGGGACAAGCTCACGCCCGCCGAGCAGGGCATGGTCAAGAAGTTCGGCCGCGAGGCGCAGATGGAGCAGCGCGTGCTGTGGGACAAGAGCGTGGCCGACAACATCGCCAAGCTCAAGGCCGCCGGTGTCGAATTCATCGCCATCGACCAGAAGCCCTTCTACGACGCGACGGCGCCGGTGCGCGCCAAGTACGGCGCGCCGTACACCGACCTGATGGCGCGCATCGCGGCCGTCAAGTAAGTCCGACGCAAGAGCACGACAAGAGGCTGCCGCAAGCATCATGAAGAACACGGTCCACAGTGCGCTCGACGCCGTCTACCTGGCCTGCATCTGGGTAGCCGGGCTGTCGATCCTGGGCATGAGCCTGATCATTCCGGTCGGGGTCGTCACCCGCTACGTGTTCGGCTTCGGGGCGCAATGGCCCGAGCCGATCGCGATCCTGCTGATGGTGGTGTTCACCTTCATCGGCGCGGCCGCGGGGTACCGGGCCGGTGCCCACATCGCCGTGGGCATGCTCACCGACCGCCTGCCGCCGGCGCTGCGTGCACTGGTGGCGCGCGCGGTGGACATCCTGATGCTCGCGGTCAGCCTCTTCATGCTCTGGTACGGCACCAAGCTCAGCATGGAAACCATGGGCCAGTCGCTGGCGGCCCTGCCGGCGGTACCGGTCGGACTGACCTATGCCCCGGTTCCGCTGGGCGGATTGGTGACGCTGCTGTTCGTGCTCGAACGCATCGTGTTCGGCGCCCAGCACGCGCGCGCTGTCGTCACTTATGACCATCAGGTCGAAGAAGCCACGGTGGTGAACTGAGATGGATGCCCTAGTACTGCTCGGCAGCTTCGTGCTGCTCATCCTCATCGGCATGCCGGTGGCGTATTCGCTCGGCCTGTCGGCGCTCATTGGCGCCCTGTGGATCGACCTGCCCATCGATGCCGTGATGATCCAGATCGCCAGCGGCGTCAACAAGTTCTCGCTGCTGGCCATCCCGTTCTTCGTGCTGGCCGGCGCCATCATGGCCGAGGGCGGCATGTCGCGCCGGCTGGTGGCCTTCGCCGGTGTGCTGGTCGGCTTCGTGCGCGGCGGGCTGTCGCTGGTGAACATCCTGGCGTCCACCTTCTTCGGTGCGATCTCGGGCTCGTCGGTGGCCGACACCGCCTCCATCGGCTCGGTGATGATCCCGGAGATGGCGCGCAAGGGCTATCCGCGCGACTTCGCGACGGCGCTCACCGTGAGCGGATCGATCCAGGCCACGCTCATCCCGCCCAGCCACAACGCCGTCATCTATTCGATGGCTGCGGGCGGCTCCATTTCCATCGCCGCGCTGTTCATGGCCGGCGTGTTCCCCGGCCTGCTGCTGGGGCTGACACTGGCCATCTACTGCCTGTTCATCGCCAGGAAGCGCAGCTTCCCGAAAGGTGAGGCCATGCCCATCGGGCAGGCGCTACGTATCGCCGGCGACGCGCTGTGGGGACTGATGACCATGGTCATCATCCTGGGCGGCATCCTGACGGGCGTGTTCACTGCCACCGAGTCGGCGTCGATCGCCGTGCTGTGGGCGTTCTTCGTCACGATGTTCATCTACCGCGACTACAAGTGGCGTGACCTGCCCAAGCTGATGCACCGCACGGTGAAAACCGTGTCGATCGTGATGATCCTGATCGGCTTTGCCGCCAGCTTCGGCTACATCATGACGCTGATGCAGATTCCGCTGAAGATCACGGCCGCGCTGACCGAGTTCACCAGCGACAGGATCGTGATTCTCATGCTGATCAACATCCTGCTGCTGGCCCTGGGCACGCTGATGGACATGGCCGCGCTGCTGCTGATCCTCACGCCCATCCTCCTGCCCGTGGTCACCGCCGTCGGCGTCGATCCCGTGCACTTCGGGATGATCATGATCGTCAACCTGGGCATTGGCCTCATCACGCCGCCCGTGGGCACGGTGCTGTTCGTAGGCAGTGCGGTGGCGAAGCTGCCGATCGAAACCGTTGTCAAGGCGTTGCTGCCTTTCTTCGTGCTGATGGCCATCGACCTGCTGCTGATCACGTACATCCCGGCCATCTCGCTGTGGCTGCCACGGGTACTCGGCCTGTAGGCCTGCGCCGTCCCTCTCATCCAAGGTGAATCCATGAACCCTCAAGAACTCAAAACCATCATGGCCAGCGGCCTGCTGTCCTTCCCGCTCACCGACTTCGATGCCAACGGCGACTTCGATCCCAAGGGCTATGCGGCACGCCTCGAATGGCTGGCGCCCTACGGCGCCACGGCACTGTTCGCCGCCGGCGGCACCGGCGAATTCTTCTCGCTCACCGGCAGCGAATACCCTTCCATCGTGAAGACCGCGGTCGACACCTGCCGCGGCAAGGTGCCCATCATCGCGGGCGCCGGCGGCCCCACGCGCTTCGCCATCGAATGCGCGCAGGCGGCCGAGAAGGCCGGCGCGCACGGCATCCTGCTGCTGCCGCACTACCTCACCGAAGCGGGCCAGGAAGGCCTGGCCGCGCACGTCGAAGCGGTGTGCAAGAGCGTGAAGTTCGGCGTGATCGTCTACAACCGCGGTCAGAGCAAACTGATGCCTGACACCCTGGCGCGCCTGGCCGAGCGCAATCCCAACCTGGTGGGCTTCAAGGACGGCATCGGCGACATCGAGCTGATGAGCTCGGTCTACATGAAGATGGGCGACCGCTTCGCCTATCTGGGCGGCCTGCCCACGGCCGAGGTCTACGCCGCGGCCTACAAGGCGCTGGGCACGCCGGTGTATTCGTCGGCGGTGTTCAACTTCATCCCGAAGACCGCGATGGACTTCTACGAAGCCGTGCGCACCGACGACATGGCCACGCAGCACCGCCTGCTGCGCGAGTTCTTCATGCCCTATCTGGAAATCCGCAACCAGGGCCACGGCTACGCGGTCAGCATCGTGAAGGCGGGCGCGAGGATCGTCGGCCACGGTGCCGGCCCGGTGCGCCCGCCGCTCACCGACCTCAGGCCGGCCGAGTACGCCGCGCTCGAGCAACTCATCGCGAAGCTCGGCCCGCAGTAAGGCCGGCCCGCCGCACAACGAATCGACACGACCAAGGCGGACCGAGATCCGCCGCCCACCGGGGTCGTCCGTGAGCATGTCCGCATGTCCACACGGCCGTTTTCACCGCACACACAGCAGGAGACAGTCATCATGAAGAAATTTGTCAGGACGCTCGTGGCCACGCTGATGGCCACCGCAGGAATCGCCGCCGTCGTGCCCGTCGCGCACGCGCAGGCCAACTATCCCGAACGCGCCGTCACCGTGGTGGTGCCGTTTCCCCCCGGCGGCGCCAGCGATGCGATTGCCCGCGTGATGACGCAGCACATGGCCGAGAAGATGGGCCAGAGCTTCGTGATCGACAACAAGCCCGGCGCCACCGGCACCATCGGCGCAGCGCAGGTGCTGCGCGCCCCGGCCGACGGCTACACGCTGCTGTTCTCGTCGCTGGGCACCTTCGTGATCGCGCCGCATCTGCTCAAGGGCGTGCCCTACGACGCGACGAAAGACTTCGACTACATCACCGTGCCCGTGCAGGCGCCCAACGTGCTCGTCACCGGCCCGGCGCAATCGGCCAAGACGCTGGCCGAAGTGCTGGCGCTGCTCAAGGCCAACCCGGGCAAGGTGAGCTTCGCGAGCTCGGGCAACGGCTCGTCCGACCACCTCTCGGCCGAAATGTTCTGGCAGCAAAGCGGCACGCAGGGCGTGCACGTGCCCTACAAGGGCGGCGGTCCGGCCATCAACGACCTGCTGGGCGGCCAGGTGGACTTCTCGTTCCAGAACGTGAACTCGGTGCTGCAGCACATCAAGGCTGGCAAGCTGCGACCCATCGCCGTCACCGGCGACAAGCGCTCGCCCGTGCTGCCCGACGTGCCCACGCTGGCCGAAGCCGGCGTGCGTGGCGCCGAGGTCTATTCGTGGCAGGGGTTCGCCGGTCCGAAGAACCTGCCGCCGGCGGTGAAGAAGAAGCTCTCCGACGCCGCCGTGGCCGCCATGAACGACCCGGCGATCCGCAAGCGCATGGAAGACCAGGGCCTGGAAATCGTGGCCAACACGCCCGAGCAGATGGCTGCCTTCCAGCTGCGTGAGTACAACCGCTGGAAGCAGCTGATCGAGACGCGCAAGATTTCCGCAGACTGAGCCCACCCCCAGGCGAACCTTGTCTGGCAAGGTTCGCCAGACCCCTTCGAGGGGGCGACACCGGCGGGCCGGCGAAGCCGGTTGCGCGGTGTCGCTGGCCTCGAATAGCGCCAGATCGATTGTTGATTGCCTGAAATGAACGCCCCTGTTTCGAAAGACACCCCCGTTGTCACGCAACTGCGTGTCATCCCCGTGGCTGGCCGCGACGGCATGCTGATGAACCTGAGCGGTGCCCATGCGCCGTTCTTCACGCGCAACCTGCTGCTCGTCACCGACAACGCCGGCCGCACGGGCCTGGGCGAAGTGCCGGGCGGTGAGGCCATCCGCAAGACGCTGGAAGAAGCCGCGCCCTATCTGGTGGGCCAGCCGGTGGGCAACTACCGCATGCTGCTGCAGGCCACCGAACGCGCCTTCGCCGGTCGCGACGCCGGCGGGCGCGGGCTGCAGACGTTCGATCTGCGCGTGGCCATCCATGCGCAGGCCGCCATCGAATCGGCGCTGCTCGACCTGCTGGGCCAGCACCTGGGCCTGCCCGTGGCCGCGCTGCTGGGCGAGGGCCAGCAACGCGATCGCGTGGAGATGCTGGGCTATCTGTTCTTCGTGGGCGATGCGGCACGCACCGATTTGCCCTACGTGAAGCCCGGCGAGGAAGCCGGCGCCGACACCGACTGGGCCCGCGTGCGCCACATGAAAGCCATGGACCCGGCCGCCATCGTGCGCCAGGCCGAGGCCGCGCATGCGCGCTACGGCTTCAACGATTTCAAGCTCAAGGGCGGCGTGCTGGCCGGCGAGGCCGAGGTGGAGGCCGTGACGGCACTGCACGCGCGCTTTCCCGACGCGCGGGTCACGCTCGATCCCAACGGTGGCTGGCTGCTCAAAGACGCCATCCGCCTCATGCGCGACATGCACGGTGTGCTGGCCTATGCCGAAGATCCGTGCGGCGCCGAGGACGGCTTCTCGGGGCGCGAGGTGATGGCCGAGTTCCGCCGCGCCACCGGCCTGCTGACGGCCACCAACATGGTCGCCACCGACTGGCGGCAGATGGTGCATGCGCTGGCGCTGCAGTCGGTCGACATTCCGCTGGCCGATCCGCACTTCTGGACGATGTCGGGCTCGGTGCGCGTGGCGCAGACCTGCCGCGACTGGGGCCTGACGTGGGGCTCGCATTCCAACAACCATTTCGACGTGTCGCTGGCCATGTTCACGCACGTTGGCGCGGCCGCGCCTGGCAAGGTCACGGCCATCGACACGCACTGGATCTGGCAGGACGGCCAGTACCTCACCCAGGACCCGCTCACCATCCGTGGCGGTTTCGTCGATGTGCCCAGGAAGCCGGGGCTGGGCGTGGAGCTCGACATGGGGGCAGTGGAGCGCGCCAATGCGCTCTATCAGCAGCACGGCCTGGGTGCGCGCGACGACGCCATCGCCATGCAGTACCTGATCCCGGGCTGGAAGTTCGACCCGAAGCGGCCCTGCATGGTGCGCTGAACCCAGTCACCTCTTCCCGAATCACCGAATCCCCCGGAGCCCGCGCATGACGACGCAAACCTTCGACAACCTCATCGGCGGCCAGTGGCTGGCCGGTGGCAGCTACAGCGACAACCTCAACCCGAGCAACCTGGCCGACGTGATCGGCCGCTACGCGCAGGCCGATGCGGCCCAGCTCGATGCGGCCGTCGCCGCCGCGCAGGCGGCGTTCCCCGCGTGGAGCACCGGCAGCGTGCAGGCGCGCAGCGATGCGCTCGACAAGATCGGCACCGAAATCCTCGCGCGCAAGGAAGAGCTCGGCACGCTGCTGGCGCGCGAAGAAGGCAAGACCAAAGCCGAGGGCATCGGCGAAGCGGCACGCGCGGGCGCCATCTTCAAGTTCTTCGCGGGCGAATGCCTGCGCCTGTCGGGCGAGTTGCTGCCCTCGGTGCGCCCGGGCATCGGCGTGGAGATCACGCGCGAGCCCATCGGTGTGGTGGGCCTGATCACGCCGTGGAACTTCCCGATCGCCATTCCCGCGTGGAAGATCGCACCCGCGCTCGCCTTCGGCAACTGCGTGGTCATCAAGCCGGCCGACCTGGTGCCGGGCAGCGCCTGGGCGCTGGCCGACATCATCAGCCGCAGCGGCATCCCGGCGGGGGTGTTCAACCTCGTGATGGGCCGCGGCAGCGTGATCGGAGACAAGCTGGTCAACCACCCGGGCATCGCGGCGATCAGCTTCACCGGCTCCACCGGCGTGGGCGCGCGCATCGCCCTGCAGTGCGCACAGAACCTCAAGAAGGTGCAGCTGGAGATGGGCGGCAAGAACCCGCAGGTCATCCTGGACGATGCCGATCTGGCGCAGGCCGTGGAGCTGTCGGTGCAGAGCGCGTTCTATTCCACGGGCCAGCGCTGCACGGCATCGAGCCGCCTCATCGTCACCGACGGCATCTACCCGAAGTTCGTCGCCGCCATGAAGGAACGCATGGCGAAGATCAAGGTGGGCGATGCGCTGGCGCAGGGCACCGACATGGGCCCGGTGTCGAGCCAGAGCCAGCTCGAGCAAGACCTGGACTACATCCGCATCGGCAAGGAAGAAGGCGCCGTGCTGGCCGCCGGTGGCGAGCGCCTGAAGCTGGCCACCGATGGCTACTACATGGCCCCTGCGCTGTTCAGCGAGAGCGCCGCCGGCATGCGCATCAACCGCGAAGAAATCTTCGGCCCGGTGGCCAGCATCATCCGCGTGAAAGACTACGAAGAGGCACTGGCCACGGCCAACGACACGCCCTTCGGCCTGTCGGCCGGCATTGCCACCACCAGCCTCAAACACGCCACGCACTTCAAGCGCCACAGCCAGGCCGGCATGGTGATGGTGAACCTGCCGACGGCGGGTGTGGACTATCACGTGCCGTTCGGCGGCCGCAAGGGCAGCAGCTACGGCCCGCGCGAGCAGGGCCGCTACGCGCAGGAGTTCTTCACCGTGGTGAAGACGGCCTACACGCTGGCCTGACCGCGCTGGTGCCCGACCGGCGGCGTGCCCGCCGTCAACGCAGCAGGTGCAGGGCCTGCTCCGCCGTCGTCACCGTGGCGCCGCGTGCCTGCATCGCTTTCAGGAAGTCGGCGGCCGGGCCTTCGAAGCCGCCCACCGCGCTCATGCCGTCCTGCAGCAGCACGAGCTTGTCGATGCGGCCGGAGGGCAGGTGGTCGGCCAGGTGCTCGGTCGTCGCGCGCACGCAGTGGCTGCTGGCCTCGCCCGCGATCACGATGCAGTCGGCGGCGTCCAGCGATGCGATCAGGCCGGTGTTGAGCTGCGTGGCCGGGTCGGCCGGATCGGGCACCTCGGCCTGCAGCGCGCTGTAGTTCTCGGTCCACGGATTCATGCCCTTGAAGACCTTGCACACCGGCCGCAGCGTGGCCGTTTCCCAGCGCGCATAGGCATCGCGGATACCGGGCTCGACGTTGTGGCCCCAGGTGCCGATCTCGCAGTGCGCGGGCCACACCATCAGCGTGTAGCGCCCGCCGGCTTCCAGTGCATCGAGGTAGGCCAGTACGCGCGGTAGTGCCGCCGCATCGCGCGGTGTATAGCGTCCGCCGCGCACGTCGGCGGCCGTGATCTGCGTGAACGGCGACACCGCGCCGCCGTCGCCCGTGCGCCACAGCGCCGGCCGTTCGATGCCCACGCTGTGATGCGAATCGAGCGTGACGACGATGTCGGTGAGGCGGCTGCGCGCCGCGTCGATGAAACCGGCCACGCGCACCATGTCGGCCATGGCGCCCGCCACGGGCAGGGCCGCGTGGTCGATGTCCATGAAATCGTTTTGCGGGTCGATGAGGAGCAGGGTGTTGGTGGGCATGTGCTGGATCCTGTGGGTCGTCCTTCAGGGGGCCACTGTAGTGCGTTGCGCTGGCTGCTCTCCTACACCGGCAGGGGGGCTGTTCCGATGCGGTGATTGGCGCAGGCGCGGCAGCATCGGGTCACGGTCAACCTGTCCGGATCCATGCCCAACACCCATCGAGCCTCCAACGCGCCCCGAGCGCGCCACGCCCCCAGCGTCGTCGGCGCCCACCACGGCATGCACATGCTCGATGCCGTGCGCATCGCGGGCTACAACCTCGAGGTGCGCGACGGCGACGACTTCGTGGGAGATCGCGCCAGCCAGACGGCATTTCGCGCCACGCTGGAAGACTGGCGCCAGCGCCATCGCGCGCGCGGGCGCAGCGACCCCTTCGGCGCCAAGGCGTCGAAGGCGCTGTCCAAGAAAAGGCTCGACAAGGCGCTGTGCGCCACGCCATCCACCGAAGCCGGCGACCTGGTGCGCGGCGCGATCGAGGATTTCGCGCTCGAGCTCACGCACGTGATCCAGCGCTTCATGCGGCAGAAGTCGTGGCAGGGCGTGCAACGCATCGTGGTGGGCGGCGGATTTCCCGAGAGCGAAGTCGGCGAGCGCGCGATCCTGCAGGCCGCTGCCCTGTGCCAGGTGCAGGAGTTGCCGGTGCAACTGGGCCGCATCTGCCACGACACCGATGACGCCGGTCTGATCGGCTGGGTGCACCTGGCGCCGGCGCACTTCGTCGAACACTGCGACGCGCTGCTGGCGCTGGACATCGGCGGCACCAACGTGCGCTGCGGCGTGGTGCGCTTGCGCCGCGACAAGGCCAGGGATCTCTCGCGCGCCGACGTCGTGTGGCGCGACAAGTGGCGCCACGCCGACGACAAGCCCAGCCGCACCGCGCTCGTCGACCGGCTTGCGAAGCTGCTCTGCAAGGGCGTGGCCTATGCCGAGCGCAAGGAACTCAGGCTCGCGCCCTTCGTCGGCATCGCCTGCCCGGGGCTGATCCGCGAGGACGGCACCATCGCGCGCGGCACGCAGAACCTGCCGGGCGACTGGGAATCCGACACCTTCCACCTGCCCACCGCGCTGCGCGAGCGCCTGCCCGTCATCGACAAGGCCCCCGTGCAGGTGCTGATGCACAACGACGCCGTGGTGCAGGGCCTATCAGAGCTGCCCTTCATGCAGGACGTGAAGCGCTGGGCCGTGCTCACCATCGGCACGGGGCTGGGCAATGCGAGCTACGTCAATGCGCCCCGGCGCCGCGGCGGCTGAGGCCTTCACGCCCCGGCCATCAGCCACCCGGCCAGGGCGCCAAGCCCGACGACGAACACCGGCGACACACGGCCCGACAGCAGCAGCACGAACGCGAGCAGCGCGAGCGCCACATCGGCCAGCGAGCCGATGGCGGTGATCCACACCGGGTCGTAGAGCGCGGCGGCCAGCACACCCACCACACCTGCGTTCACACCGGCCACCACACTGCGCATGGTGCCGTGCCGCCGCACCGCATCCCAGAACGGCAGGGCGCCCACCAGCAGCAGGAAGCCCGGCGCGAACACCGCCACCAGCAGCACCGCGCCACCCAGCCAGCCGTGCAGCGGGCCCGAGGCGACGGTGCCCAGGTAGGCCGCGAAGGTGAACAGCGGGCCGGGCACGGCCTGCGTGGCACCATAGCCGGCCAGGAATTCGCCCGGGGCCACGAAGCCTTGCGGCACCACGGCCGACTCCAGCAGCGGCAGCACCACGTGGCCGCCGCCGAACACCAGCACGCCCGCGCGGAACACGCCATCGATCAGTTGCAGCGCGGCCGATCCCGACAGCGCTGCCGCCAGCGGCAAGCCGAGGAGCAGCGCGGCCAGCAGCGCAAGCGCGAACAAGCCGGTGCGGCGCGACACGAGATGTTCCGCCGGTGCGCAAGCCGCCGGCGGCACGGTCCGGCACCACCAGGCCCCGAGCAGCGCCGCCGCAGCGATGGCCGCCAACTGGCCGCCCGTCGCCGGCAAGGCCAGCGTGAGCAGCGCGGCGCCGGCGGCGATGGCGGCGCGCGGCAGGTCCGGGCACAGCGAGCGCGCCATGCCCCAGACGGCCTGCGCGACGATGGCCACCGCCACCACCTTGAGGCCGTGCAGCAGGCCCGAACCCGCCGCGCCGTCCAGCGCATGCAGACCGTAGCCGAAGGCGATGAGCACCAGCGCCGAGGGCGCCGTGAAGCCCACCCAGGCCGCGATCGCGCCGCCCCAACCCGCGCGCCGCAGGCCCAGCGCCAGGCCCACCTGGCTGCTGGTGGGCCCGGGCAGTAACTGGCACAGCGCGACCAGATCGGTGAATGCCGCGTCGTCGAGCCAGCGCCGCCGCTGCACGAACTCGGCCCTGAAGTAGGCGATGTGCGCGATCGGCCCGCCGAACGAGGTAAGGCCCAGGCGCAGGAAGGCCAGGAAAACCTCGAAGGCGCTCGGTTGGGTTGTCATGGCGGGATGCTAGCGGCGGGCGATGACGCGCTCATGGCGCCGGTCACGGCACGACAGGCGGAGAAAAGCCGCCCGAAGGCGGCTTCCGATGGCGTGCTGGCAGGCGGCCGATTTACTTGCCGCCCCAGACTTCCTGGGCCGTCTCGATCACCAGGCGCAGCTTCTGGCGTTGCGCTTCCACGGCGATGTTGTTGCCGTGCACGGTGGACGAGAAGCCGCACTGCGGCGAGAGGGCCAGCTGGTCCATCGGCACGTACTTGGCCGCTTCGTCGATGCGGCGCTTGAGCGAATCCTTGGATTCCATCTCGCCGAACTTGGTGGTCACCAGGCCCAGCACGACGGTCTTGCCCTTGGGCAGGAAGCGCAGCGGGCGGAAGTCGCCCGAACGGTCGTCGTCGTATTCGAGGAAGTAGGCGTCCAGGTCCATTTCCTTGAGCAGCGCCTCGGCCACGGGCTCGTAGTTGCCGGCGGCGGCGTGCGTGCTCTTGAAGTTGCCGCGGCACAGGTGCATGGCCAGCAGCATGCCGGGCGGCTTCTGCGCGACGACCTTGTTGACGAACTTGGCGTAGCGGTGCGGCAGTTCGTTGGGATCGTCCCCACGCTGGCGTGCGGCTTCGCGCATCTTCTCGTCGCACAGGTAGGCGAGGTTCGTGTCGTCCATCTGCACGTAGGTGCAACCGGCGGCGGCCAGGCTGCGCAGTTCGTCGCCATAGGCCTTGGCCACGTCGTCGTAGAAGTCGGGCTCGAGCTCAGGATAGGCCTCGCGGCTGATGCCGGCGCGGCCGCCGCGGAAGTGCAGCATGGTGGGCGAGGGGATGGTCACCTTGGGCGTGTTGCCCGCGGAGACCTGCGACTTCAGGTACTGGAAGTCGGCCAGCTGGATGTCCTTGGCATGGCGCACCTTGTCGATCACGCGCATCACCGGGGGCGCCAGTTCCTCGGTACCGTCGGACTTGACGATGGTGACCGGGATGTCGGTCTTCACGCCGCCGATCTGCTCCAGGAAGTCGACGTGGAAGTAGGTGCGGCGGAATTCGCCGTCGGTGATGCTCTTGAGGCCGACGTCTTCCTGGAAGCGCACGATGTCGGTGATGGCGGCGTCTTCCACCTTGCGCAGTTCGGTGGCCGAGATCTCGCCCTTGGCCTTGCGCTCACGCGCCTCCAGCAGGGCCTTGGGGCGCAGGAAGCTGCCGACGTGGTCGTAGCGCGCGGGTAGTTGTTGCGTCATCCGGTGTCTCCTGGGGTTCGAATGTCAGAAATGCGAAGCGGCGATGTTAGTGCACCGCGCGCCGCGGCGTCACAGGTCCAGCACCAGCAGCGGCGTCTTCGAGCGCGAGCAGCAGGGCGTGAACTCGTTGCCGCTGGCCTTCTCGTCGTCGGTGAAGTAGAGGTCGCGGTGGTCGGGTGTGCCTTCGAGCACGCGCGTGATGCAGGTGCCGCACACGCCCTGTTCGCACGACACCATGATCTCCACCCCGTGCGCCAGCAGCGCCTGCGTGATCGACTGACCGGCGGGCACGGTGTAGGTCTGGCCGCTGCTGGCGATCTTCACCTCGAACGCATCGTCGGCCGAATGGTCCTGCGGCGCGGCGCCGAAGTACTCCAGGTGCACGCGGTCGGCGGGCCAGCCCCGGGCTTTGGCGGTCGACACCACATGGTCGATGAAGCCCTGCGGCCCGCACACGTAGATGCGGGTGCCGGCGTCGGGCGTGGCGATCAGCGCGGGCAGGTCGAGCTTCTGCGACGCATCGCCATCGTCGAAGTGCAGGTGCACACGGTCGGCGAAGGGCGCGGCCTCGATCTCGCCGGCGAAGGCCATGCGCTCGCGCGAGCGGGCGCAGTAGTGCATCTCGAAGTCCGCGCCTGTCGCCGCCAGGCGTTGCGCCATGCACAGGATGGGCGTGACGCCGATGCCGCCGGCCAGCAGCAGCGAGCGGGGCGAGTCATGCAGCGCGAACAGGTTGCGCGGCGCGCCGATGGTCAGCACGTCGCCTTCGTGCACGGCGTCGTGCATGCCGGCCGAGCCGCCGCGCGAGGCGGGATCGCGCAGCACGGCGATGCGGTAGCGGTTGTTTTCGGCGGCGTCGTTGCACAGCGAGTACTGGCGCACGACATTCGATCCCGGTGCAGCCCCCGGCACGTGCACGTCGATGTGCGAGCCGGCGCTGAAGGCGGGCAGGGTGCCGCCGTCCTCGCGCACCAGCTCGAAGCTGTCGATGCCTTCGGCCTCGCGCACGCGGCGCGCCACGCGCACGCGCACGCGCAGGGTGCCCTGGGTGGAGGCGGTCATCAGGCGGCCACCTTCTCGGCAGCCGCCGCCCGTGCTTCGTCGTGGGCGCGCTCGGCGGCCAGCATCTTGTCGAGCAGGCGGCGCGACTGCACGCCGCCGGCGTCGATGTTGAGCATCAGGAGGCGCCGGCCCGGGTACTTGGACAGGTTGCGCTGCTGGCCTTCGAGCACGGCCGTGTCTTCGGCGAACACCTTGCCCTGGCCTTCGCGGATCTGCTCGGTGAGTGCCTTGTCCTGCACGTTGAAGTTGCGCGCCATGCCCCAGAAGTACCAGTGCGAGGTTTCGGTCTCGGGCGTGATGAAGTCCACCACGATGCTGTAGACCTTCTTGTCGGCCGGGGCCTCGTAGCCGCCATGGCCAGCCAGTGCCACGCCCACTTCGATCATCACGTGGCTGGGCGGCGTGAAGCGGCACACCTGCCAGCGGTCCACCGGCTGGTCGTCGGGCAGGTTGTTGCCGCGCAGGTTGGCCTTCCAGAAGGGCGGCGCCATCACGTTGTCCATGAAGCGGCTGGTGATGACCTGCTCGCCCTCGGTGCGCGTCTTCACCGGGGTCTCGTCGATTTCCTTCTGGCCGATGCTGGTGGAGTGCACGTAGGTCTCATGCGTGAGGTCCATCAGGTTGTCGATCATCAGGCGGTAATCGGCCTGGATGTGATACAGGCCACCGGCGTAGGCCCAGTCGGGGCTCTCGGCCCATTCGAGGTGGTGGATCAGCGCCGGATCGGCCAGCGCGGCATCGCCGGGCCAGACCCAGATGAAGCCGTAGCGCTCCACCGCCGGGTATACGCGGATCGCGGGGAAGCCGCCCACGCGCTGCAGCGGCATCGACTCGGCCTTGCCGTCGCAGCCCATCACCAGCCCGTGGTAGCCGCAGACCAGCTTGCCTTCGCACACCGTTCCCAGGGACAGCGGCGCGCCACGGTGGGGGCAGAAGTCCTCCAGCGCCACCACCTGGCCCTCGGTGCCCCGGTGGAACACGATGTTCTCGCCGCAGATCTTGCGGCCCAGCGGCTTGCCGTCGATCTCGTCGGGCGTGCAGGCGACGTACCAGGTGTTCTTCGGGAAGGTCATGGGGATGTCCTTTTTATGTATACAAAGATCAGGCCGACACAGCGAATATGTCGTCGGAATGGGCCGATTATGGGGAGATCCGCGTGCCATGTATACACAAATGTGTTTCATATTGAGCCACTCCGAGGGGGTATTAGGGAAAACCATAGACGTGAAACTGCGTAGACCTTGATTTTTGTATACACGCTGGGGGTTAGACTGCGCTCCCATGAAAGAACCCACGATCACCGCAGATGCCAGCAGTTCGCAGGCGGTACGCGCGCAGCTCAAGCTGCGCGAGATGATCCTGGCCGGCGAATTGCCCAGCGGAGAGCGCGTGGGCGAAGTCGCCATCGTGGAAAGGCTCGGCATTTCGCGCACGCCGATACGCGCGGCGCTGATGCGGCTGGAGCAGGAGGGCCTGCTCGAATCGCTGGCGCATGGTGGCTATGCCGTGCGCTCGTTCTCCGAACGCGACGTGATGGAGGCCATCGAATTGCGCGGCACGCTGGAAGGCCTGGTGGTGCGGCTGGCGGCCGAGCGCGGCGTGGCGCCGCGCCTTCTGGACGAGGCCGATGGCTGCCTGGACGCCATCGACCAGGTGCTGGCGCAGCCGGCGCTGGACGATGCCGCTTTCAGCCGCTACGTGGCGGCCAACCAGCGGTTCCATGCCCTGCTGGGCGAGATGACCGGCGGCGGGCTGCTCTCGCGGGAGCTGGAGCGCGTGGTGCGCATGCCGTTCGCGTCGCCCTCGGGCTTCGTCGTGCTGCAGGCCAATACGCCGCAGGCGCGCGACATGTTCATCGTGGCGCAGGAGCAGCACCGCAGCGTGCTCGATGCCATCCGCCGGCGCGAGGGCGCGCGGGCCGAGGCCATCATGCGAGAGCACGCCCGCATTGCCCAGCGCAACCTGCGCGATGCCGTGAAGTACCAGCACATCGAGAAGCTTCCCGGCGTCGGGCTGATCCGACCCGACACCCTGACATTTACCTGATCGGAATAACCCTATGACAGTTATCGCGTTCTGCGATAACTGTTAGTGACCCAAGCCCGTTCGACGTGTAACCGAAAGTCGGACAATTCCCGCTCCGCGGCCCCTGCGGGCAACGAGCTGTTTTCAACCGGAGACCCCCTGATGCAAAAGAGAACCCTGATCCAGGCCGCCCTTGCGGCCGCCGCACTGGCCGGCACCGGCGCCGTGATGGCGCAGGACGCCTTCAAGATCGGCCTGATCCTGCCCATGACGGGTCCGCAAGCCTCCACCGGACGGCAGATCGAAGCCGCCGCGCGCCTGTACATGGCGCAGAACGGCGACACGGTCGCCGGCCGCAAGGTGCAGCTCATCATCAAGGACGACGTCGCCACGCCCGACCAGACGCGCCGCCACGCGCAGGACCTGATCGTCAACGACAAGGTCAACGTGATCGCCGGCTTCGGCGTCACGCCGGCCGCCCTGGCCGCCGCCCCCCTGGCCACGCAGTCCAAGACGCCGCTGGTGGTGATGGCCGCCGCCACCTCCAGCATCACCGAAGCCTCGCCGTACATCGTGCGTACCAGCTTCACGCTGCCGCAGGCTTCCGTGGCGCTGGCCGACTGGGTGCCCAAGAACGGCATCAAGACGGTGGTGACGCTGGTGTCCGACTACGGCCCGGGTCTGGACGCCGAGAAGTTCTTCAAGGACCGCTTCACCTTCAACGGTGGCAAGGTGGTCGAGTCGCTGCGCGTGCCGATGCGCAACCCCGACTTCGCCCCCTTCCTGCAGAAGGTGCGTGACCTCAAGCCCGATGCGCTGTTCGTCTTCGTGCCCTCGGGCGCCGGCTCGGCCGTGATGAAGCAGTTCCTCGAGCGCGGCATGGACAAGGCCGGCATCAAGCTCATCGGCACCGGCGATGTGACCGACGACGACCAGCTCAACGACATGGGCGACGGCGCGCTGGGCGTGGTGACGGCGCACCACTACTCGGCCGACCACCCCTCGGCGATGAACAAGAAGTTCGTCGAAGCCTTCGGCAAGGCCAACAAGGGCATGCGCCCGAACTTCATGGCCGTGGGCGGCTATGACGGCATGCACGTCATCTACCAGGCACTCAAGGCCACGCAGGGCAAGGGCAATGGCGACCAGCTGCTGGCCGCCATGAAGGGCCAGATCTTCGAGAGCCCGCGCGGCAAGATCTTCATCGACGCGCAAACGCGCGACATCGTGCAGGACATCTACCTGCGCAAGGTGGAGAAGAAGAACGGCCAGCTCTACAACGTCGAATTCGACGTGATCAAGGACGTCAAGGATCCCGGGAAGAGCAAGTAACCCCCCAGGCTGCGCGGCCCGCTGGGGCGGGCCGCTACGCCAACCCCCCTGCCGGGGGCAACGCGGGCGGCCCGGCAAAGCCGGTTCCGCCGCGTTTCTGGCCTAGATTGCGCGGGCATCCGCATCGCGCCTCTTCCCACGAAGCCTTTCCATGCTCACCATCCTCTTCGACGGCATTGCCTACGGCATGCTTCTTTTCGTGCTGGCCGTCGGGCTGGCCGTGACGATGGGCCTGATGAACTTCATCAACCTGGCCCACGGCGCGTTCGCCATGATCGGTGGCTACCTCACGGTGCAGCTCATGCAGCGCTTCGACGTGCCGTTCCTGCTGTGCCTGCCGATCGCCTTCGTCGGCTCGGCGCTGGTGGGTGCGCTGCTCGAACGCACGCTCTACCGGCCCATGTACCGCAAGCCCCACCTGGATCAGGTGCTGTTCTCCATCGGCCTCGTGTTCATGGCGGTGGCCGCCTTCGCCTATTTCTTCACGACCTCGCAGCAGATCGTGCAACTGCCCGACTGGCTCAAGGGCCGCAGCGAGTACGGCTCCGGTGACTGGATCCTGGGCGTGGGCCACTACCGGCTGTTCATCATCGTGGTGTGTGCGGCCCTGGCCGTGGCGCTGCAGCTGATCCTCACGCGCACGCGCTTCGGCAGCCGCCTGCGCGCGGCGGTGGACGACCAGCGCGTGGCTGCGGGCCTGGGCATCAACGTCAACTGGGTGTTCCTGGCCACCTTCGCCTTCGGCTCGGGCCTGGCCGGGCTGGGCGGCGCGTTGTCGGCCGAGATCCTGCAGCTCGATCCCAACTTCCCGCTCACCTACATGGTGTATTTCCTGATCGTGGTGGCCGTGGGCGGCACCTCGTCCATCACCGGCCCGCTGCTGGCGGCGCTGCTGCTGGGCATCGCCGACGTGGCCGGCAAGTACTACATCCCCAAGATGGGCGCCTTCACCGTCTACTGCCTGATGATCGCCATCCTGCTGTGGCGCCCGCAGGGCCTGTTCGTGCGCAAGGGAGGCAAGTGATGAGCTTCGCAGGACCGCTCCAAGAAGCGAAGGCCCCCTCGGGGGGCAGCGCAGTACACGAAGTGACAAGCGTGGGGGCCATGTGATGAATGCCTACGAATCCCTCAAGCGCGACACGCGCTGGAAGTGGTGGGAACCCGCCATCCTGCTGGTGCTGATCGGCGTGCCGCTGGCCATGGGCAAGTATTCGCTGGTCAACGAGATCGTCATCACGGCGCTGTTCGCGGTGTCGCTCGATCTGATCCTGGGCTACGCGGGCATCGTCTCGCTGGGCCATGCGGCCTTCTTCGGTCTGGGCGCCTACGCCTCGGCGCTGTTCGCCAAGCACGTCCATCCCGACCCACTCATCGGACTGGTCGTGGGCACCGCCTGCGCCACGGTGCTGGGCGCGGTGGCCAGCGCCACCATCATCCGTGGCTCGGACCTCACGCGGCTGATGGTGACCATCGGCGTCGGCCTGCTGATGCTGGAGCTCGCCAACAAGCTCGACTGGCTGACCGGCGGTGCCGACGGCCTGCAGGGCGTGGTCATGGGGCCGTTGCTCGGCCAGTTCGAGTTCGACCTGTACGGCAAGACGGCGGCCTGGTATTCGCTGTGCGCGCTGCTGGTGTGCCTGGTGCTGGCGCGCCGGCTGGTGCATTCGCCCTTCGGCGCGACGCTCAAGGCCATCCGCGACAACCGCCTGCGTGCCACGGCCATCGGCATTCCGGTGACATCGCGCCTGGCGGTGATCTACACGATCTCGGCCGGCGTGGCGGGCGTGGCCGGCGGCCTGCTGGCGCAGACCACGGGCTTCGCCTCGCTCGACGTATTCGAGTTCCATCGCTCGGCCGACCTGGTGCTGATGCTGGTCATCGGCGGCACGGGCTGGCTCTACGGCGGCATCATCGGCGCCGTGGTGTTCAAGGTGCTGCAGGAGCAGCTGTCGGCCTTCACGCCTCAGTACTGGATGTTCTGGATCGGCCTGCTGCTGGTGATCCTGGTGCTGGTGGGCCGCGAGCGCATCAACCCGCGCTACTGGATGAAGAAGAAGGAGGGCTCGGCATGACCGCTGCCGCAACCACCCCATCCATCGCGCCGCAGGGCGAGGTCGTGCTGTCCTCGCAGGCCCTGGTCAAGCGCTTCGGCGGCATCACCGCCACCGACAACGTCACCCTGAACCTGCGCCGCGGCGCGCGCCACGCGCTGATCGGCCCCAACGGCGCGGGCAAGACCACGCTGGTCAACCTGCTGACGGGCGTGCTCGAACCCACCTCGGGCCGCATCACGCTCGAGGGCGAGGACATCACGAAGCTCGCACCGCACAAGCGCGTGCGGCGCGGCATGGTGCGCACCTTCCAGATCAACCAGCTGTTCGACCCCATCACGCCGCTGCAGACGCTGGCGCTGGCCGTGTCGCAGCACCGCGGCGAAGGCGCGCGCTGGTGGCAACCGCTGGGCGCCACCCGCAGCGTGGCCGACCGCGCGGGCGAGTTGCTGGAGCAGTTCCACCTCTCGGCGGTGGCCGACCAGCCCACGCGCGAGCTGGCCTACGGCAAGCGCCGCCTGCTGGAGATCGCCATCGCGCTGGCCTGCGAACCGCGCGTGCTGCTGCTCGACGAGCCCGTGGCGGGTGTGCCGGCCGGCGAGCGCGAGGAGCTGCTGCGCACCGTGGCCGCGCTGCCGGCCGACGTGTCCATCCTGCTGATCGAGCACGACATGGATCTGGTCTTCAGCTTCGCCAACTACATGACCGTGCTGGTCAACGGCGGCGTGCTGACCGAAGGCACACCCGACGTCATCGCGGCCGACCCGCAAGTGAAGGCTGTGTACCTGGGCCATGGAGAGGAGGCGAGCACCGCCGGGCCGCCCCAAGGTGCAAACACCCCCTCAGGGGGCGGCGCAGTCGCGCCAGCGGCAAGCCTGGGGGCAGGAGGATTTCATGGCTGAACTTCTGAAGGTTGAAAACCTGCGCGCAGGCTACGGCGAAGCCGTGGTGCTCAACGGCGTGAGCTTCTCGGTCGACGAGGGCCACACGATGGCGCTGCTGGGCCGCAACGGCACGGGCAAGACCACGCTGATGGACACCCTGGCCGGCGCCACGCGCCGCCACGGCGGCACCATCACGCTGGGCGGCCGCGCGGTGCATGCGCTGGCCTCTCACCAGCGGGCCGATGCCGGCATCGGCTGGGTGCCGCAGGAGCGCAACATCTTCAAGTCGCTCACGGTGCACGAGAACCTCACGGCCGTGGCCCGTCCCGGTGCCTGGACGCCAGCGCGCGCGTACGAGATGTTTCCGCGCCTGGCCGAGCGCAAGGGCAACATGGGCAACCAACTCTCGGGCGGCGAACAGCAGATGCTGGCGGTGGCGCGTGCACTGGTGCTCAATCCGCGCCTGCTGCTGCTCGACGAGCCGCTCGAAGGCCTGGCGCCGATCATTGTCGAGGAACTGCTCAGGGCAATCCGCCGCATCACGCGCGAAGAAGGCTTGTCTGCGATCATCGTGGAGCAGCATCCTCAGGCGATCCTCGCGATCAGCGACACCGCCATCGTGCTGGACCGCGGTTCGGTCGTGCATTCAGGCACCGCACAGGAACTGCTGGGCCAGCCCGAACTGCTCGACCGCCTGCTGGGCGTAACGCGCTGAGCGCGCGCAGCCCGCACCGGGCCGGATCTCCCGCGAGGGGGCCGGCCGTTCTACTTTTTTTGTCGAAGGAGACCCATCCATGAAACGCAACCAGTTCATCCGCGCCGCACTCGGCGTCGTCGCCGGTGTCGCCCTGTCGGCTTCCGTCATCGCGCAGCCGCTGTCCAACCGCCCGATCCGTGTGGTCGTGCCCTTCGGCCCGGGCGGCGTGGCCGACCTGACCATCCGCACCGTGGCGCAGAAGATGTCCGAGAACATGGGCCAGCCCATCGTGATCGAGAACAAGCCCGGCGCCGGCGGTGTGGTCGCCACCGACACCGTGGTCAAGGCCGCGCCCGACGGCCACACGCTGCTGCTGATGTCCAACGGCAACGCCGTGAGCGTGGGCCTGTTCAACTCGCTGCCCTTCGACACGGTGAAGGATCTCGCGCCCGTCGGCGTGCTGGGCCACTTCGACCTGGCCATCGTCGTGCCTGCCGATTCCCGCTTCAAGACCTTGCCCGAGCTGCTGGCCTTCGCCAAGGCCAACCCCGGCAAGCTGAACATCGCCAGCATCAATGCCGGCAGCACGCAGAACCTGGCGGCCGAGCTGTTCAAGACCACCGCCGGCATCGATGCCCAGGTGATCCCGTTCAACGGCTCGCCCGCCGTGATCACCGCGCTGCGCGGTGGCCAGGTCGATGCCGCGGTCGAAATCCTCGCGCCGGTGCTCACGCAGATCACCGGCGGTGGCCTGCGTGCGCTGGCCGTGACCGGCGACAAGCGCGCCGCTGCGCTGCCCAACGTGCCCACCGCGGTGGAAGGCGGCGTGGCCGGCTTCAGTGTCTCGTCTTGGAACGCGCTGGCCGCGCCCGCGAAGACACCGGCTGACATCGTGGTGCGCCTGAACAAGGAAGCCAACGCCGCGCTGAACGACCCCGAGACGCGCAAGAAGCTCGCCAACCTGAATGTGGATGCGCGCCCCGGCACGCCGCAGCAACTGGCCGACCTGCTGTCCAGCGAAATCAAGCGCTGGAGCGGCGTGATCGAGAAGGCCGGCATCCCGAAGCAATGAACTGAGCTCACCCCAGGCTTGCCCACTTCGTGTGGCCTCCAACCCCCTTCCGGGGGCATGCCAGCGGCCCGGCAAAGCCGGTTCCGCGGCATCTGGCCTGGCAATCCGTAGTCGGGCAAGCCGCTACCTTTTGATGAATGGAGCGAGACATGACTGACTACGCATTGGGAGTGATCGGCTACGGCGAAGTGGGCCGCACCTTCGCGGTGGGTCTCAAGGACAAGGGCGTGCGCATCGCGGGCGCCTGGGATCTCAAGTTCGCCGCCGACGTCACGCGCGAGGTGACGCGCGCCGCGGCGGCGGCCGATGGCGTCGTGGCCTTCGGCTCGTCGGCCGAGGTGTGCGCCGCATCGACGCTGGTGATCTCGGCCGTCACGGCCTCCAGCACGCTGGCCGTGGCCGAGGAAGCCGCGCAGCACATCCGCCCCGGCACGCTGTTCCTCGACCTCAACTCGGCATCGCCCGGCACCAAGCAGAAATGCGCGGCGCTGATCGAGGCCGCCGGCGGGCACTACGTCGAAGCCGGCGTGATGACCTCGGTGCCGCCCTACGGCATCCGCGTGCCCATGCTGCTGGGCGGCGCGAAGGCGGCCGAACTGGCGCCGCAACTGGTGGCCTGGGGCATGGACGCCAAGGCCGTGAGCGAGAAGCTGGGCGTGGCTTCGGCCATCAAGATGTGCCGCAGCGTGATGATCAAGGGCCTCGAAGCCCTGGTG
>JAGOCV010000266.1 GCA_017998575.1 Burkholderiaceae bacterium | reverse complement strand
AGAGCGTGAGGCCCTTTCGCTGGTAAAGCCGGCCAAGCGCGGGCGGCCAGGCGTAGTGGGCATAGGTCTGCCCGCGCACCTCGGCCATGGCCTTGGGCACGTTGACGGCGAACTCATGCGGCGGTGCGTACTGGCAGGCGTGCAGGCAGGCGCCGCAGTTGTGACAGAGGTTGGCCAGGAAGTGGATGTCGGCCTTGCCGAATTCGAGCCGGCGCGTCATGGCCGGGAAGACGGCGCAGAAGCCTTCGCAGTAGCGGCAGGCGTTGCAGATCTGCATCTGCCGCGCCACTTCGGTTTCGGGTGCGGAAAGCACGACCCCGCCCTGGGCGAGCGCGCGAGCGTCGCGGGCGAGGGCTTCAAGCGCCTGCATGTTGTGCTCCCTTCACAGCGGCCTTGGCCGCGTTCGTGCCGGCAATGCGGCCGAAGGCGGTGCCGATGGACATGCCCACGCCGGCGGTGTAGCCCTTGCCGAGCACGTTGCCAGCCATCATTTCGCCGGCCACGAAGAGGTTGGGGCTGGGCTGGTCGTTGAAGCGCACGGCGGCGGTGTCGTCGGTGCGCAGGCCGAGGTAGGTGAACGTGATGCCGGGGCGCAGCGCGTAGCCGTAGAAGGGCGCGGTGTCGATGGGTCGCGCCCAGTGGGTCTTGGCCGGCGCCACGCCCTCGGTGTGGCAGTCGTCGAGCGCGGTGTGATCGAAGGTGCCGACGCGGCAGGCGGCGTTGTAGTCGTTCAGGGTCTGCATGAAGGTGTCCACGTCCAGGCCGAGCTGGCGCGCGAGGTCGGGCAGGGTGTCGGCTTTCACGCCCGGGAACACGGGCGGCATGAAGCGGCCGATGGCCTTGCTGTCGATGATGGAGTAGCCGATCTGTTTCGGTTGCTGGGCGACGAGGCGGCCCCAGATGGCGTATCGCTTGGGCCAGAAGTCTTCGCCTTCGTCGTAGAAGCGGCGCGCTTCCTGGTTGACAACCACCCCCAGCGACACGCAGTCGATGCGGGTGCAGATGCCACCGTCGTAGAGCGGCGCGCGCGCGTCGATGGCGACCATGTGCGCCTGCGTCGGGTCGCCGATGCGGTCGGCGCCGTGGTCGTCGAGCAGGTGCCTGAGCAACACGCCCTTGTTGTAGGCCGTGCCTCGGATGAGGAAGTTGTCGGCCGGCCATTCGCCGCGCTCGTTCTGGCCCCAGGCTTCGCGCAGCCAGTCGCGGTCGGACTCGAAGCCCCCGGCGGCGAGCACGCAGCTGCGGGCGGTGATGCGTTCGCCGCTTCGGGTGAGCGCGGCGACGAAGCGGCCGTCCTGGACCTCGATGCGGTCCACCGGGGTGTCGTAGCGCACGCGCACACCGAGCTTTTCGGCGCTGCGGTAGTAGGCGTTGACCAACGCCTTGCCGCCGCCCATGAAGAAGGCGTTGGTGCGCGCCACGTGCAGCGCGCCCGAGAGCGGCGGCTGGAAGTGCACGCCGTGGCGGCGCATCCAGTCGCGGCAGCTGGAGGAGGCGCGGATGGTCAGGCGCGCGAGGTGTTCGTTGGTCTGGCCGCCGGTGACTTTGAGCAGGTCCTGCCAGAACTCTTCTTCGGGGTAGGCCTCGACGAGCACGTCCTGCGGCGCGTCGTGCATGCAGCGCAGGTTGCGGGTGTGGCCGGAGTTGCCGCCGCGCCATTCGCGCGGCGCGGCTTCGAGCAGCAGCACGCTGGCGCCAGCCTCGCTCGCCATCAGGGCGGCGCACAGCGCGGCATTGCCGCCTCCAATCACCAGGACATCGGGTTGTTCCAACAAAAATCGCTCCTCGCAGCCCGCCAGGACGGCCCGGCCATGGGGTGGACTGTAGGGAGCCAGGGACCGCCGGTGAAGCTCACCAGCGGCATGGGGGCATCACGAATCGTGATGCCAGAGATGCGTGCCGGGCCATTGGCCGCCCTCCACCAGGGCCCGCAGGGTGTCCCGGATCACGACCCGGGTGGCCAGTGCGGCCGGCGACAGTTCGTCTTCGGACAGGCTGCACAGCAGGTTGATGCGGCTGGCCTGAGGGTCGTCGATGCGCACGAGAGAAAAACGCTGGTCGGCATCAGGAAAACGGCCCACCGCAGCGCGTGGTTGCAGGGTGACGCCCAGGCCGGCATCGATCGCCGCCATCACCAGCGAGAGCGAGTCCACCTCCAGCACCACGCGCGGCACCACCCCGGCGCGGGCGAAGGCGGCGTCGAGCGAGCTTCGCAGGCCGTGCGGCCCGGTGGGCAGGATCAGGGGTTCGTCACCGAGGTCGGCCAGGCGCATGCTCGCCGGGCGCGGCCGGGGGTCGCGCCGGGGCGCGATCAGGAACAGGTCTTCGGACAGCAGCGGCTGCACCTGCCAGAGCCGGCTGCCCCGGCCGTCGGGGTCGGCCTGCAGGCGGGCGTCGAACAGCACGGCAAGGTCAAGCTCGCGCGCGTTGAGCATGGCCGCGAGGTGGCCCGACATGCTTTCCACCATGTGCAGACGCACATCGGGGTAACGGGCTTGCATCGCCTGGATCAACGGCAGACCCAGCATGGCAGCGGTCGTGGGCGCCAACCCCACGCTGACGGTGCCGGAGAGACGGGCCTGCTGTGCGGCGCGCACGGCCTGGGCGGCGTGGCGCAGGGTGAGCTGGGCCTCGCGGAAGAAGGCGGCGCCCGCATCGGTAGGGACCACGCCGCGCGGGGTGCGTTGCAGGAGGCGGGTGCTGAGCTCGCTCTCGAGGCGGCTGATTTGCTGGCTCAGGGCGGATTGCACCAGATCCAGGTCGATCGCGGCGCGGCCCATGGAGCCCAGCTCCACCACCCGCACGAAGTAGCGCAGTTGTCGCAGTTCCAAGGATCGTCTCCGGTGTTGTTGACCATCACGCATCGTGATGCCCCGGAATGATCGCATGGCACCCCGTGCAGCGCAGGGCTTCGCCGTTGATCGGGAAAATATGATGACCATCATATTCATGACTACAATCGCTCCACCATGGAAATCGCCCCCAACCGCAAGGCCCTGACCCACGAGCGCATCGTCGACACCGCGTCGCGGGCGATCCGTCGCGCGGGCTTCCACGGGGTGGGGGTGGCGGACATCATGAAAGAGGCCGGCCTGACCCACGGCGGCTTCTACGCGCACTTCGCCTCGCGCGACGCGCTGCTGGCCGAGGCGCTGGCCCACGACGGGCAGCAGAGCGCCTTGCGCCTCGCCAAGGGCAACGCCCTGCGCGAGGCGCAAGGCGCCAGCCCTTTGCGCGCGCTGGTGGAGGGTTACCTGTCGGAGCGGCACCTGAGCGGCATCGAAAACGGCTGCGCGGTCGCGGCCCTGGTGTCGGAGATGCCGCGCCAGTCGCCCGACGTGCGCGCCGCCGCCGCCCAGCGCGTGCGCGGCCTGGTGGCGACGGTCGAGCGCGCGCTGCCCGAGGGCGCCGCCCCGGGCCTGGCCGCCGCGATCGCCAGCCAGCTGGTGGGCGCGCTGCAGCTGGCGCGCACCCTGGGCGACAACGCCGAGGGCAAGGCCTTGCTGGCCGACAACCGCCGCGCCCTGCTGGCGCAGCACGACGCGTCCTCATCGGGGTAAGCCATCCCGCTTTTTTTTGCCCAAGAGTATGACGACCGTCATATTTTCTCCTCCAACCCTTCATTGACTGGACCCTCACCATGCAGCTTCACAACGCCACCGTTCTCATCACCGGCGCCAATCGGGGCATCGGCCTGGCCTTTGCGCGCGAGGCGCTGGCGCGCGGCGCGCGCAAGGTCTATGCCGGCGCGCGCCACCCGGCCAGCGTGACACTGCCGGGCGTCGAGCCGATCGCGCTGGACGTGACCGATCCGGCGGCGGTGGCCGCCGCCGCGCGCCACGCCAGCGACGTGACGTTGGTGGTCAACAACGCAGGCATCGCGTCTTTCGGCGGCTTCCTCGCCGAGGACGGCGAGGCCTCCGCCCGCGCCCACCTGGAAACCAACTTCTTCGGCCTGCTGCGCGTGAGCCAGGCCTTCGCGCCGGTGCTGGCATCGAACGGCGGCGGCGCGCTGCTGAATGTGCTGTCGGTGGCGAGCTGGATCAACTCGCCCATGTTGTCGGTCTACGGCGCGAGCAAGTCCGCCGCCTGGGCGCTCACGAACGGACTGCGCCACGACCTGCGCGCGCAGGGCACACAGGTGCTGGGCCTGCACATGGGGTTTGTGGACACCGACCTCACGCGCGGCATCGAGATGCCCAAGTCCACCCCCGAGGCGATCGTGCGCCGCGCCTTCGATGCGCTGGAGGCCGGGGCCGAGGAGGTGCTGGGCGACGAGCTCACGCAGCAGGTCAAGCGCGGGCTGTCGGCGGAGCCGGGCATCTACCTGCGGGACGCCCGGGCATGAGCGCGGCCCTGGCCCAGGGCCGCGTGCAGCAGATGCTGCATGCGCCGCTGCTGCCCACCTTGTTCCGGCTGGCCACACCCAATGTGATGGGCCTGTTCGCCATGACCATCGTGATCGGCTACGACGGCTACATCCTCGGTCGGGTAGGAGCGGATGCGCTCGCCGGCATCGCCCTGGTGTTTCCCCTTTCGATGCTGATGCTGCAGATGTCGGCCGGCGGGATCGGCGGCGCGACCACCGCCGCGGTGGCGCGCGCGCTGGGTGCCGGCCGCCGCGAGGACGCGGACCGGCTGGCGCAGCAGGCCTTGCTGATCGCGGCGCTGCTGGCCGTGCTGTTCATGGCGGTGATGCTGGGCGGCGGGCGCGGTATCTTTGCTGCCATGGGCGGCCGGGGCGCTGCGCTGGACGCCGCGCTGGCGTATTCGAACGCGTTGTTCGCGGGCGCGGCGGTGATCTGGTTCACCAACGTGCTCGCCGCCGTGGTGCGCGGCGCGGGCAACATGCTGCTGCCCTCGCTGCTGCTGGTGGCCACCGCGCTGCTGCACCTGGGCCTGAGCCCGCTGCTGGTGTTCGGCTGGGGACCGGTGCCAGGCATGGGCGTGGCCGGTGCGGCGCTGAGCACGCTCACGGTGAACGCCTTGTCCGCCCTGGTGATGGTGGCCTGGCTGCTGCGCCGCGACGGCGCCGTGCACCTGGGCCGCACGTCCTGGAGGCCCCGGTTTTCGCTGTGGCGCGACGTCCTGCGCGTGGGCCTGCCGGCCTCGTTGAGCCCGGTCATCAGCAACGCCTCGATCGCCGTGGCCACGGCCTTCGTCGGGTACCACGGCACGGCCGCGCTCGCGGGCTACGGCGTGGCGGCGCGGCTCGAATACATTCTGGTGCCCATCGCATTCGGCTTCGGCACCGCGCTGACCGCAATGGTCGCGACCAACATGGGTGCGGGGCAGGCCGCGCGAGCCGTGCGCGTGGCCTGGGCCGGCGGTGCGGTGGTGGCGGCCATCACCGGCGCCATCGGCGTGTTGACCGCGATCGCGCCCGGGCTGTGGATGAACCTCTTCACGCCGGACGCCACGGTGCGGGCCTTCGGCGCCGACTACCTGAACATCGTCGGTGGCTGCTACGGCTTCTTCGGCCTGGGCCTGGCGCTGTTCTTCGCCTCGCAAGGCGCGGGCCGCATGGCCTGGCCACTGGCCGGCAGCATGGGCCGCCTGCTCATCCTCGTGGTGGGCGGCTGGCTCTGCGTGCACGTGTTCCAGGCGCCGGCCAGCGCCCTGTTCGCGGTGATCGCGCTCAGCCTGGTCGTGTATGGCTCCACCC
>JAGOCV010000017.1 GCA_017998575.1 Burkholderiaceae bacterium | reverse complement strand
GAACACGCACCATGCAACACGACACCCATCCCATCGCACCCTCCGCCCCACGCCGCACGTTGCTGCGCGCCGGAATCGTGCTCGCGCTCATGCCCGTCATCCCGGCGCACGCGGCCACGCCACGCGTCGAAGTCTGGAAGAGCCCCACCTGCGGCTGCTGCGGCGACTGGATTGATCACCTGCGCGCGCACGGCTTCGAGGTCACGGTGCACGACACCGGCAACAACGCCGCGCGCCGACGCTTCGGCCTGCCCGACAAGCTCGCCTCGTGCCACACCGGCCTGGTGGGCGGCTACGCGGTCGAGGGGCATGTGCCCGCGCGCGAGATCCAGCGCCTGCTGCGCGAGAAGCCGCGCGCCCTCGGGCTGGCCGTGCCCGGCATGCCCATCGGCTCGCCGGGCATGGACGGCCCGGCCTACGGCAACCAGCGCGATCGCTACGACGTGCTGCTGGTCGCCGTGGATGGAACGACACGGCCCTACCAGAGCTATCCGTGAGGCATACCGCGTTGCCTTCGCCAGACACCCGCATCCGGAGAACCCGACCCATGACTTCCACCACCCGCCTTCATGCCCCGGCCGCCGCGCTGGTCATCGCTCTCTCGCTCGCCGCCACGCCATCGCTCGCGCAGCACGCCGGGCACGGTGACCACGCAGGTCACGGCAGTCCGACTGCAGAGCCGGCGCCACCGGCACCCGACACACCTGCCGCAGCGGCCACGCCGCTCACCCACGGCGAGGTGCGCAAGGTCGACCTGCAGGCGCGCAAGCTCACGCTGCGCCACGGCGTGATCCAGAACCTGGAGATGCCGCCCATGACCATGGTGTTCCAGGTGGACGACCCGGCCCTGCTCGATCAACTGGCCGTGGGCGACAAAGTGCGCTTCCGCGCCGAGCTGCGCCAGGGTGCGATCGTCGTCACGGCGCTGGAGCGCGAGCGGCCCTGAGTCCTATCCCCTTCAAGGTCTTGTTCTGGCACACGTGCGGCTGGACGGGGCCGGGTGGGTCATGGACCCATGCGTGCGGTCCGGGCCGGCCGGTCCGCGGCGGCTATCCTCGCGGCATGACATCGCCTCTTGCGCCGGCCTATCCCGGCTCCATCACCGACGTGGCCGGCATCGAGGTCGGCCATTTCACCGACACGCGCCGCCCCACGGGCTGCAGCGTGGTGCTCGCGCGCGAGGGCGCCGTGGGCGGCGTGGACGTGCGCGGCGCCGCGCCCGGCACGCGCGAGACCGACCTGCTGGCCCCCGCCAATCTGGTCGATCGGGTGCACGCCGTAATGCTGGCCGGCGGCAGCGCCTGGGGGCTGGACGCCGCCTCGGGCGCCATGCGCTGGCTCGAAGAGCACGGCATCGGCCTGGACGTGCGCGTGGGCCGCGTGCCCATCGTGCCCGCGGCCGTGCTGTTCGATCTGCTGGTGGGCGACGCCACCATCCGCCCCGATGCCGCCGCAGGCTATGCCGCCTGCCAGGCCGCTGCCGGCACGCCGCCCGCGCAGGGCAGCGTGGGCGCGGGTACGGGCGCGGCGGTGGGCAAACTCTTCGGCATCGCGCGCGCGATGAAGGGCGGCATCGGCACGGCATCGGTCACCGTGGGCGGCGTGACCGTGGGCGCGCTCATCGCCTGCAATGCGCTGGGCGACGTGATCGACCCCGACACCGCCCAGCCCATCGCCGGCGCGCGGGCCGACGACGGCCGCACCCTGCTCGACACGCGCCGCGCCCTGCTCGCGGGCCGGGCACCGCAACCGCTGCTGGCGGGCACCAACACCACCATCGGTGTCATCGCCACCGACGCCGCGCTCTCCAAGGCGCAGGCGCAGCGCCTGGCGCAAGTCGGCCACGACGGGCTGGCGCGCGCCATCAACCCGGTGCACACGCTGTCGGACGGCGACACGCTGTTCGCGCTGGGCACGGGCCGCGCGACGGCATCGCCGGGGATGATGGTGCTGTCGGTGATGGCGGCCGAGGCCGTGGCGCGCGCGGTGGTGAATGCCGTGCGCACGGCGGAGAGCGTACGAATGCCCGGGCTCGTGCTGCCAGGACTGCGTGACCCACTCGAAGCGGGTTCGGCCTAGCGATCCGCCCCGGATGCATTGCGACGCCTGTGCACATGCAACGGCATGTGCACGAAGCCGCCGCAGCGCAGACGAAGCCGATCCGTGCAACCGTGCACTTGGCGCAGAATCCACCCACCCCATGCCCCGCGCCATCCAGTCCACCCTGCTCTCCATCCGCGACCTGCTGGTCTCGGCCGGGCCGTTCATCCTGCTGGCCATTGCGCTGCTGGCACTCACCTACTGGTGGCTCGACCCCACGCCGCCGCGCCGCGTGACGCTGGCCACCGGCCCGGCGCAGAGCGCCTATGACGAGTTCGGCAAGCGCTATGCGAAGGCGCTGGCGGCCAACGGCATCACGGTGCATCTGGTGGAGACCGAAGGCTCGGCGCACAACCTGCGCCTGTTGCACGAGGGCAGCGTCGATCTCGCCTTCGTGCAGGGCGGCACGGCCGACGCCACGCTGGGCCCCGGCGCGGGCGCGCCCAGCGTGGACGGCAGCGTGGTGCCCAACGACACCGGCCTGCAGTCGCTGGGCAGCCTGTTCGTCGAGCCGGTATGGGTGTTCTATCAGGAGGCCGCGGTGGAGCGGTTGCGCAAGGCGGCGGCCGCCACGCCACCCGCCGACGAGGACGGCGGCACGCTCTCGCGCCCTGGCCAGCTCGCCGGCCTGCGCGTGAATGTGGGCACCGAAGGCAGCGGCGTGCCGGCGCTGATGCGCCAGCTGTTCGAGCTCAACCAGATCGACGTGAAGACGCTGCGGCTCTCCACGCTGGCGCAGACGCCGGCCACGGTGGGCTTCCTCGGCGGCGACATCGACGTGCTGGTGTTCGCGTCGGCACCCGAGTCGCTGATGGTGCAGATGCTGCTGCGCACGCCCGGCGTGGGCCTGATGGACTTCGTGCAGAGCGAGGCGTATTCGCGCCGCCTGCCCTTCCTCTCGCCCGTGGTGCTGCCGCGCGGCGTGGTCGACCTGGCCACCGACGTGCCGCCGCGCGACGTGCGCCTGGTGGCATCCACCACCGCGCTGCTGGCGCGCGAAGACACGCACCCCGCCCTGCTGCAGCTGTTCGCGCAGGCGGCTATCGGCCTGCACGGTGGCGCAGGCTGGTTCAACCGCGCACGCGAGTTCCCGAACGCAGTGCAGGCGCAGTACCCGCTCTCGCGCGAAGCCGAGCGCGCCATGCGCGACGGCCCGCCCGTGATGCAGCGCTACCTGCCGTTCTGGATGGCCAACCTGGTCGAACGCATGTGGCTGGCACTGGGCATCATCATCGCCGTGCTGCTGCCGGCCAGCCGCATCGTGCCGCCGCTCTACCAGTTGCGCATCCGCTCGCGTGTGTTCCGCTGGTATGCGCAGTTGCGCGAGATCGAAGGCCGGTTCGAACGCGAACCGGGCTCGGCGCCCGAGCTGGCCGGGCAGCTCGACACGCTGGAGCGCAAGGTGGAGCGCATCAACGTGCCGCTGTCGTATGCCGACGAGTTGTATGCGCTGCGGCAGAACATCGGCATGGTGCGCAGCAAGCTGCGCGGCTAGCGAGCGGCGATCCCATCCCGCCAGGACCGCGGTAAACGCGGTGCCCCGCTGTGTTCTGCATAAATATCATACGTATGTATGAAAACTGCAGGTACACCGTCCGTCCAGTCCAGCCCTGCGCCGACCGCTGACACCGCCACGCTCATCCTCGACGTCGCCGAGGACCTGTTTGCCAGGCATGGCTACAACGGCGCGTCGATCCGTGACATCACGTCCGCATCGGGCACCAACCTGGGTGCTGTCACGTATCACTTCGGCACCAAGGAGAGCCTGCTGACGGCCATCCTCGAACGCGGCGCGGCAGCACTCAACCGCAAACGCACCGAGCGCTTCGCGCTGCTGGAGCAGGCCGGGCGGCCACCTTCGGCCGAAGCCGTCCTGCGGGCTTTCATCGAGCCCACCTACGAGCTTCTGGACACACCGTCGGGCATCCGGTTCCTGCGCATCCAGAACGACATCAGCGCAGAGCGCACCGATGTGCCGAGCGACATCCTGGCTGCGCACTACGACGTCGTGGCCCGCCACTTCATGCGTCTGCTGGCCACGGTGGCGCCCCATCTTTCGTCCGACGCGCTCGCCTGGAACTTCCAGTTCATCCTCGGCGCACTGCTGCACACGCTGACCCAGCCGCACCGCTTCCCGGTGCACCAGCCGGGCGAAGACGCGCGGGCGTGCCGCCATCGCGAAATGGACGAGCTGGTGCGGTTCCTGGCGCAGGCACTGCGTGCGCCGGACCGCCTGCCGCGATCGACGCGCCCGACCTGATTGCACGACAACCCACTGGAGACAAACCGATGCTCGAGCTCTACAACGCCCCGATTTCCACCTGCAGCCAGAAGGTGCGCATGGCCCTGGCCGAAAAGCAGATCGACTGGGTGGACCGCCGCCTGGTCTTCAGCAACTTCGACCAGCTCAAACCCGAGTACCTGAAGCTCAACCCCAACGGGGTGGTTCCCACGCTCGTGCACGATGGCGGCGTGGTGGTCGATTCGTCGGTGATCAACGAATACCTGGAAGACGTGTTCCCCGAGCGGCCGCTGCGGCCGGCCAACAAGGTGGAACTCGCTCACATGCGTGCCTGGCGCCAGTTCATCGACGAGGTGCCGACGCCCTCCATCCGCTATCCCTCGTTCAACGCCTACTTCGTGCAGAAGTACGCCAACTACACCGACGAGGAATTCCGCGAGCACGCCATGCGCCTGCCCGTGCGCCGCGACTTCTACCTGAAGATGGGACGCAGCGGCTTTCCGCAGGCCGAGGTCGATGCCGCCATCCAGCGCCTGCGCGACACGCTCGAGCGCATGGAGCGCGCGCTGGAGAAAACGCAATGGATCGCCAACGACATGTTCACGCTGGCCGACATCAGCGTCATGCCCAGCATCGTGCGGATGGAAGACCTGTCGCTGCAAGGCCAGTGGAAAGATCTGCCCCGCGTGACCGACTGGTACCGGCGCCTGCAGGCACGCCCGACGTTCGCCATCACCTACTACCCGGGCACGCGCGACCTCGGACCCACCTGCTGAACGCGCCGGCGGCTATCGGCCTTCATGGTGGCGCGGCGGGCTCGACCGCGAACGCGAGTTTCCGAACATCCTGATGGTTCGGCAGCGGCTGTCGGCGCATGGAAACGGGCCGGCCGCTGAATTCGAATTCAGGCGCGAGTGCGGGCTGGTTTTCGCTTGGCCGAGAGAATCTTCGCGATGGCGATATGGACGAGAAACGCGCGACTCGAGGATGAACTGTCTCAGCCAGCCACCGCTCATCTTCATGAACCGAAGCCCCGCCCACTCGCCGCTGCGTCAACCCCGTACTCACACTCCCGTCGTTGTCGCTCAGCACCTGGCCCAACAAGTCGGGCAGTCCAGCATCGTTGTTCCGGAACCCCGCGACACTGCCTCGCGCACGGCCGGCCACGGATACGCCAGCGGCACGGCGATACAGGATGGCGCATCCATCTATTCCACGCGTTGGCCCCAGACGCAGGCCCAGTCGACCGCAACGCCACAGATCAGCAATCGCGTGAACAACATCATCGGGCACTGGGATGCCTATCGCTTGCGCGCGCAGAAGCTGTTTGCCAACTTGCCCGAACACACGCAGCGAGCCATGACCAGCCGGTTCGTTCCAGAGAAATTCGCACCCGCATTGCTGCTGGCCACTAAGAACCTGAACCTGTGCTTGAGCGTGCGCGAAACGGGCGAGCTCAGCGTTGCGCGGCTGCAGACAACCCATGACGCCCCCAAACCGCATACGTTGCTCGAGAAGTCCATCAAACTCGAATCGTTGAAAGGCGCCTACGGCGAGGCCATGGCCCCCCAGCGATTGCGGGAGATGAACGAGATGGGACTGGCAGGCGCCGTCGGCCACTGGCGCGACGGCGAACTCAGGGGAATCTACATCGCCATCCCTCACGGGCAGGAGAGCGATTTTCTGGCCCAGAATCCAGAACTCTCGCGCCACCTGCAGCAGGCTGACAACGGGCACCTGTATCTGCCTCTGGATTTAGCTCGGGGGGAAAGCGTCGAGCAGACACGCGGGCTCATCGAGCGACACGGCCTGAGGCTCTACACCGGCGACCTGGATCTGATGGATCTCTATGAGAGCAAGCGCACGCGTGTGCCGTCCCTGGCGGACGAACGCATCGTCCAGGAACTCAACCAGATCCTTTTGCAGACCGCGCAGCCTGCCGCTCTGGACTGTCCGATTCAGCACGGTCCGCAGGTGAATTACATGGCATATGGAATGGATGCAGAAGGCCTCCAGTCAATCAACGCGCAAGCGGCGAACCTGACTTTTCCGTTGCTGTTCATCAATCGCGGAGCGGTCTGCGAAATTACCGACCAGGGAAGTTATGAGGCCTACATGGCGCAGCACCGACTGCCTATAAAGCACCTCTGGCGCGAAGACGAGACAACTTATCGCCACTCGCTCCACATCCGGGTGGATGAAAACAATCAAGCATCGCTCAGACGCAGACCCAGCGGCCCCGTGCAATCCGGTGAGCCGGCGCGGCGGAGCTTGCCTGCCGCCACGGCACGGACACCCAACCCACGACACTCAATGCCCTGAAGACGTTCAGAAGCCCCGGGGCCTAAACAGGCTGCCGGCGCCGCTGGCGCACGCTCACAGCGTGATGTCCACGCTGTTCTTCAGCGCGGCCTGAGCCACGGCATCGAGCGCGTCGTCCACCACGCCCTGCGTGATGAGCGTGACCGAGCCGCGCGCCAGCAGCTTGTCGATGGCGCGGCGCGTGAGCGAGTGAGTGGCGCCGGCCGCATCGGTGAACATGAACAGCGTGCCGTAGGGGCTGGCCCAGGTGAGCTGGGCGCGCAGGGTCTGGTCGTGCAGACGGAGCTCGACCCACGAGCCCGGCGGGATCGGCGGCTTGGCCCGGTCGATGGCGCGCTTGTCGGCTTCTGACACCGGAATGTCGGGCGCCGTGGATTCGAACATCGGCTCGGTGTTCTTGAAGTCCGTCTCGGGGGCGCCGTCGCCCTCGGGCACGTCGAGAAAGCCCGTGTCCTGCATTTCGGTGGGGCGCAGCCAAGGGTCGTTGGTGCTCTCGGCCGTGGTGTCGTTGCCCGTGTGCTCCTGGGCCACCAGCGCGCGCTCGTTCACGGTGGACATGCCGGGCTGCTGCATGCCTTCGTACAGCGACATCAGCATCATCGAGAACGCGTCGATCTGGCCGGCCGGATAGTCGACCAGTTGCAGCCCTTCGCGCAGGCGCTCCAGCAGCGCCGGGATCATGCCCTTGATGCGCTCCAGGTTCAGGCGCGTCTGCTCGGGCTGCGTGGTCCAGATCAGGTCGTTGACGATGGCCAGGTAGCCGCCCGGATCGGGCGAGCCCTTGCGGTCGCGCAGGCGGGCTTCGGCCAGCACCTGCGACCAGGGGCCGACGATGAAGTTCATGACCTCGGGCGAAGCCGTGCCGGCGCCGGGACGGCCACGCAGGTCGGTGGCCAGGCGCTCGGCCAGGAGGTTGCGCTGCTCGGCATGCAGCAGGGTGTGCACGGCCTTCTCGCGCTGCTGCACTTCCTGGCGCGCATGGCGGTCCCAGTCGGCGCGCAGCTTGTGCAGCGCCTGCTCGAACGGCCCGGTGTCCTTGACCTGCGCGGCGGCCAGCGCGTCGGCGGCCTCGCGCAGCGAGCGCAGGAAGGTGTCGAACCCGGGCGCCATCAGCGTGGCGTAGCCCAGGCTGCGCTCGGTCATCTGGTCGAGCAGGCGGCGCGCCACGTGCTGCTTGTCGCTGAAGAAGCGCGGATCGATCAGCGCCAGCCGCAGGTAGGCCGGCTCCAGCCGGCGCATCACGGCCTGCACGGGCGGCAGCAGATGCGGATCCTGCGTGATGTTCTCGAACATCAGGTTCACCACCTCCAGCCCCAGCGCCTGGCCCACGCCGCGCGCGTCGTTGCGCAGATGGTCGAAGGTGATGTCGGGCGCGATGCCGCCGGCCGGCAGCACAGGCGCCACGCCGCCCACGGGCTTGCGCCCTTCGAGCTTCTTGATGACCCGCTCGACCTGACGCATCTCTTCGAGCGCCTCGAAGGCCGCCGGGACGGTATTGTCGAAATCCTGGTGCGGCGGAAAGCCGTCGTCGTCCGCAGCGCCGCCCACGGGCGCGCCACCCCGGCCACCGGCCTGCGCGCCGCCAGTTCCCGGCCTGCCCGCGCCGCCACCGGAGCCTGAGCCCCCCCGGAACATGCCCGGCTGGCTGGTACGCAAGGCGCCCGTGGCGGCTTCCAGGCTCTGGCGCGCAGAGTCGAGCTCGCCGGCCAGAAGGCGGCGCAGCTGATCGACGGTGAGCAGGCTCTGGCGCGACGACGAACCCGCACCGCCACCACCGCCGCCGGATCCCGAACCAGACGCAGCCCCGACCGCGCCGCTCGAGCCGGATCCGCCGCCGCTGCCTCCGCCACCCCCGCTGCCGCCCCGGCCGGCCGCCGCGCGCGTCGCACCGGTCTGCGGCTGCCCTGCCTGCGGCGTCTGCGTGACCACGTAACCCACAGGCCGCACGCCACGGGCTTCGAGCAGGCTGCTGAGATCGCCATACACCGAGCGCAGGCGCTCGCCCAGCGCGCCGCCCATCACCTGCATCCAGTGCAGGCGCACGCGGTTGTCCGCGCCCGTGAGCGTGAGCACGGTGCGCAGCGCCTTGACGTAGATCTCGGGGCGGAAAGGGTTGCGGTCGGGCTGGACGGTCTTGAGTCCGAGCAGCGCGCAGACCAGGCCGTTGAGTTCGGCCAGCGGCAACTCGGCCGCCGCCATCGCGATCTGCTGGGCGCGGGCGAGCTCGATGCTCTCCTGCACCTGGGATTCGTCCATCAGTTCGAGCTGGTCGAAACGCAGCGTGGCCGTGGAGGCGGCGGCCCTGGCCTCGGGCCGCACGGCGGGCTTGCTGTCGTTGGCCAGCGCCTCGGAAAAGGCGGCAGCCAGCGTCATCGGAAAGCGCTCGGCCAGCAGGCCGGCATGGACATTCAACAGCCGGCCGGCCTCGACCACCTGCTGGCGCTCGGCGGCGTCGAGCCCGCTGGCGGCCTTCTGCTGAAGGCCGACGCGGGTCTTCTCCACCAGCACGTCCATGAGCGGGCGGCCGTCATTGGCAGCCTTGGCCGCGCACTCCTTGTAGAGCGCGACCTGGGCTGACGACTGAGAAAAGTCATCCGTGACCATCGATCCCCAACGCGGGCCTCGTCGGACCCGTCACAAGTACTGCCTGCAGAAGGCGGCGACTGAAATGCTTACTTCTTCTTACTTGAGCGCTTTATAACGCACTCGCTTGGGCTTGGCACCTTCTTCGCCCAGGCGCTTCTTCTTGTCGGCCTCGTATTCCTGGTAGTTGCCGTCGAAGAACACCCACTGGCTGTCGCCTTCGGCGGCCAGGATGTGGGTGGCGATACGGTCGAGGAACCAGCGGTCGTGGCTGATGACCAGCACGGTGCCGGCGTATTCGAGCAGCGCGTCTTCCAGCGCGCGCAGGGTTTCCACGTCCAGGTCGTTGGAGGGTTCGTCGAGCAGCAGCACGTTGCCGCCCTGGATCAGCGTCTTGGCCAGGTGCAGCCGGCCGCGTTCGCCGCCCGAGAGGTTGCCGACCTTCTTCTGCTGGTCCTGGCCGTTGAAGTTGAAACGGCCCGCGTACGCGCGGCTGGCCATCTGGAACTTGCCGACGTTGATGATGTCCAGCCCGCCCGAGATGTCTTCCCACACCGTCTTGTCGTCGGCCAGCGCATCGCGCGACTGGTCGACATAGGCCATCTTCACCGTCTGGCCGATCACGACGTTGCCGGCATCCGGCGTCTCGCGTCCGGCGATCAGCTTGAACAGCGTCGACTTGCCGGCGCCGTTGGGGCCGATGATGCCGACGATGGCGCCGGCCGGGATGTTGAACGACAGGTTGTCGATCAGCACGCGGTCACCGAAGCTCTTGCTGACGTTGTGGAACTCGATCACCTGGCTGCCCAGGCGCTCGGCCACGGGGATGAAGATTTCCTGCGTCTCGTTGCGCTTCTGGTATTCGACGTCGGACAGCTCCTCGAAGCGGGCCAGGCGCGACTTGCTCTTGGCCTGGCGCGCCTTGGGGTTCTGGCGCGACCATTCGAGTTCCTTCTTCAGCGCCTTGGCGTGGGCTTCCTCGCTCTTTTGCTCCTGCGCGAGGCGTTCGCCCTTCTGCTCGAGCCAGGTGCTGTAGTTGCCCTTCCAGGGAATGCCACGGCCGCGGTCGAGTTCCAGAATCCACTCGGCGGCGTTGTCCAGGAAGTAGCGATCGTGGGTGATGGCCACCACGGTGCCCGAGAAGCGCTGCAGGAACACTTCGAGCCACTCGACCGATTCGGCGTCCAGGTGGTTGGTGGGTTCGTCGAGCAGCAGCATGTCGGGCTTGGAGAGCAACAGCTTGCACAGCGCCACGCGGCGCTTCTCGCCACCCGAGAGCAGGCCGATCTTGGCGTCCCAGGCCGGCAGGCGCAGCGCGTCGGCGGCGATCTCCAGCTGGTGCTCGGAATCGGTGCCGGCCGCCGCGATCACGGCTTCGAGCTCGCCCTGCTCGGCCGCCAGCGCGTCGAAGTCGGCGCCTTCCTCGGCATAGGCGGCATAGATTTCTTCCAGGCGGGCCTTGGCCTTGTTGACCTCGCCCATGGCTTCCTCGACGGCTTCACGCACCGTGTGCTCGGGGTTGAGCTTGGGCTCCTGCTCCAGGTAGCCGATCGACAGGCCGGCCATGGGGATGGCCTCGCCTTCGATTTCCTTGTCGACGCCGGCCATGATCTTGAGCAGCGACGACTTGCCCGAGCCGTTGAGGCCCAGCACGCCGATCTTGGCGCCGGGGAAGAACGAGAGGGAGATGTCTTTCAAGATCTGCCGCTTGGGCGGCACGGTCTTGGAGACGCGGTTCATGGTGTAGACGTATTGGGCCATGTGCTTGCGGTCTGCGATGGTTGGCGCGCTATCGAATGCGCGGCCCCCCGGTGCCGGTTGCGCGCGTGCGCCCGGCTGCGGACGGGAAAGGGGGGAAACCCGTGATTATCGCGGCATTGCGGATGCACCCCAAACAGGGCCCGCAATAGCTGCGCAGCCCCAAGGGAGCCAGCCGTTCGGCGCACGGGACGTTTGTCCCATAGTCTTTATCGGACTTTTTTCACACCATCCCTGCCTCGTCGCGCGGTGACCCGCTGCGGCAATTCACAAGGAGTGGTTCACCGATGGATTCCCACCTGCTGAGGCGCGCCGACGTGCCGGCCTCCCATCCCGCCAGCGACAGCTGGCAACGCATCGTCTTCGCGGAATTCGAAGCCGCACTGACCAGCCCCGCCCGGCCATTCCCATGCACGTTTGGCGCAGCGGGCTTCAAGGCGGACCAGCTCCGCTACGCCTTCTGCAACGAGCTCACGCCTTCCGCTGTGGCCAGCGCCCTGACGGCCTATCTGCCCGGCGCGCGGGCGTGCGGGCCCAACACCTCGCTGGTGATCTTCGAAGCGCCACGGACGGCGCCCGGAACAGTCGAGCAGCACGAACAGCGCTTCTGGCAGTTGTTGCGCGGAACCGCTGCACTGGATGCCGCGGCGTGGCCCAAGCACGTGCCGACCGAACTCGACGAACCTCTCTGGGAATTCTGCTTTGCGGGCGAGCCGATCTTCGTGGTCTGCAATACCCCCGCGCATGTGCTGCGGCAAAGCCGTCGCGCGTCCGGCTTCATGCTCACCTTCCAGCCTCGATGGGTGTTCGACCAGATCCTCGGAACGCCGGAGGCCTCGGAGAGATCGGTAGGCATCGTCTCGCGCCGCCTGGCCGCTTTCGATCTGGTGCCGCGCTGCCCGGCCCTGGGCAGCTACGGCCAGGCCGACGTCCGTGAATGGAAGCGATACTTCCTGCCCGACGAGAACATCGCGGCCACCCAGCCCTGCGCGACGCTCAGGGACGTGGAGGCCTGACGATGCGTATCGAAGTCTCTGCCTTCGACCCCGCCGCCCTGGATGGCATCGTGGCCCGGTCCCTGCCACAGCAGGGCTGCATCGAGATCCAGCGCGACGCACCCGGCAAGCACCATGCCTGGCACCAGCACGCCGTGGACGAAACCCTGTTGATCCTGGAGGGTCGGCTCACCTTCCTGTATGGGGATACGCAGACCGACTGCCATCCCGGCGACGCCATCTTCCTGCCCGCAGGCACTCCCCATGCGTCGATCGCGCAGGGTGCAGGCGCCACCTACCTGATCGCCTTCCACACGGTGGAGCTCGCATGAACCAGTTGCGCCCCACCCTCGGCCTCTTTGGCGGCACGCTGCTGCTGCTCAACATCGTCATCGGTGCCGGACTGCTGGTGCTGCCGGGCCTGGTGTACCAGCAGGTCGGACGACTGGGTGTTCTGGCCTGGCTGCTTTGCGCACTGGCGGCCTTTCCGCTGCTGCTGGTGTTCATCGTGCTGGGGCAGCGACATCCCAGCGCCGGCGGCGTGGCCGAGTACGCGCGTCGCGCATTCGGTGCCACCGGCCAGCGCGTGGCTGCGTTGCTGTTCCTGGGCGCCGTGGTCTTCGGCCTGCCCTCGATCGCGCTCACCGGTGGCTATTACCTCCACGCGTCGACGGGCTGGAGCGCGCATGCCGGGGCTGCGGCGCTCATCATCTCGGCGAGCGTGCTGCACGCACTGCCGGGCAAGCTGCTCGAACGTGCACTCCAGCTCGTGGGCTCCGCGTTGATCGCGGTTCTGCTGACCCTCCTGCTCGTCGCCGCGCTCGCACCAGCCAACTCCCCCACAACACCTGTGCTGCCCCCCGGCTGGCAGGCGCCTGCGACCTGGTGGGCTGCGCTGGCCCCGTTCATGATGATCTTCTTCGCGTTCACGGGCTGGGAAGTGGGCAGCCATGCCGCAGAGGAATTCCGCCGACCCGAGCGAGACTTTCCGCTCGCCATGCTGCTGTCCTTCGCCATCGCCGTGCTCCTCTACGGCTGCATCGCCTGGCTGGTGCAACGCGCGGCACCGGCACAGGGCCTGACCGCGCCGTTCGTGGAGCTCACGCGGCCCGTGCTGGGAGAGAACGGCCGCCACGTCGTCGGCGCCGTGGCGCTGCTGGTCATCCTGGCCAATCTGTTCGGCGCGCTCTGGGGCGTCTCGCGCCTGGTGTTCTCGCTGGCGCGGGACGGCATCCTGCCCGCCACTTTCGCCGTCACGCGGCAGGGCACGCCGCTGCGCGCCATCGTCGTCACCGTGGGCGCGCTGTTGGCCGTGCTGGTGGCCGATGCGGTCGGTGCCGTGTCCATCGGGCAAATGCTGGGGCTGGCGGGGCAGAACTTCCTCTTGCTCTACGGCATGGCTGCAGCCGCGCTGCTGCGTCTGGATCATCGGTGGGCGCCCCGCCTGCTCGCATTGCTGACGCTGGCTGTGGTCGGCATCGTGCTGAGCGTGGCCGGCGTGCATCTCGCTTACCCGGCGGTGCTGGTTTGCCTGGGTGCGGCATCGGCTTGGGCATCGCGCTCATCGGCGCTGCGCCCGCGATGATCGCAGCGGCGGTGCCCTCACTGCTGCCCGGACCAGCGCGCGATCAGCTCGGGCGGCAGGGCATCCGCCACGTCGGCGTAGGGGCGTCCCACCAGGCGTTCGGCCTGCAGCAGCATCAGGCCGACGGGGCTGCTCGGCTCGTGCTGCTCGAACCAGCGGCGTACGCTGACGATGGCGGCGAGCGCCTGCTCGCGGCCCAGCGCCGCGTCGTGCTGATCGACTGGCCCTAGCGCGCCAGTCGGCGCCGGATCGACGCCCGAGGTGCCGCCTGCACCGGGGTCTGTCGCGGCAGCGCCGTCATAAGCCGCCGCAACGCCCGACGCTGGCGGGAGGGGCGCCACCGGCGCGGGTTTGGCGGTCGGCGTCGGGGTCGCGACGGCCGCACTGTGCGGCCTGGCGACTTCGGGTGCGCCAAATGGGGCCAGCAGCCGAGCCATGGCAGAAAGATCCGGCGCATCCTCACCCAGCCCGGCGCGGCACCATGCCTGCAGTTCATCCAGCTGGACAGCGGCGGATTCGAGCGCTCCGAGTTCGAGCCCGCCCGCGCGGCGCAACTCCTCGATGTGCGCCAACACGGCGTTGGGGACGGAGGCACCGGCCGGTCGCGGCTGCTGCAGCGCGCGTTCGACGTCCCGCACAGCCAGCCGACCCATGGCGTTCGCTCCGACGGTCAAGTCGCGCACATCGCCCAGCAAGCCCTCAGGGTCGGCCAGCGCGGCGATGGCGTTGGCGCGCACGCTCGCATCACCCGCGTCCGGCTGCGGATGAATATGGTCTCCAAACCTGCGTAGCGCAGAAGTCAGCGTGTGCAGGCCCTCGTGCAGCCCCTGCGCGCCGGCCTGTCGCGCGCGGCAGCGCGTGAGCCAGACCAGCAGGTTGATGTCGCAGCTGCGCTGCAGCAGGGCGCGGCACTGGCGCTCGACGTCGGGCCAGTCGGGGCCTTCGCGGCGGCCGGTGAAGTGGCCGTACTGGACGTCGGGCGCGGGCTGCAGCAGGGCCTGCAGCACCAGGAAATCGTTGTCGTATTCCAGGCTCGGGCCACAGGGCGCGGCCGGGTCGGCGAACGTGGGCCAGGGTGGCGCGGCGAGCGCGGAGGCGGAGGCGGGGGCGGAAGGGTTCATGCGTGTCACGTGTCGTGGTGCGGCGCAGGGCCGCAGAAAAAATGCGTCAGGAAGATGGCCGGACGCAGGCCTCGGGCTCGAGCACCATGCCGCGCCGCGCCTGGCCCGGCACGGCGCGGCCGTCGGCCAGCCAGGTGGACCATCCCAGCCGCTCGCTGCCGCCCAGCCGGGCGGGCGGAACCTCGTCGTGCAGCAGGTGCAGCTCGGCATCCCAGGCGTACTCGAAGCCGACGAAGGCGCGCACCCATTCGACCAGCGCGCGCAGATCGCGGCCCCGCTCGGCATCGTGGCCGCTGCCGGGCATGAAGCGCAGGTATTGCCGCAGGTTGAGCGGCCCGATCACCAGGCGGAACTGCGCCTGCCGGTCGGGCACCATCGCGCCCGCCATGGCCCCCCCGCCCAGGGTGCTGGCACCGTGAGCGCGGCCCAGCTGGCAGCGGTCCGGCGGCGCCACGTCGATCCAGCGCAGCACGTATTCGCGCAGCACGACGCGCACGCCGAAGTAGTGCACCAGCGTGCGCACCAGTCCCTCGGGATTGCGCGCGCGCCGCACGCGGTGCGCGGCCGAGGCCCAGCGCGCGTGCCGGGGCAGCGGCTCGGCCGGCACCTCACTGGCTTCGTCGCCGGCCAGCCAGGCCACGTAGCGGGTGAAGGTCTCGGCCTGGGGCCGGTCGAGCCCTGCTGCGGCCTGCGCCTGCGCCCACGCGCGATAGAAGTGCGACAGCGCGCGGTGGTGAAACAGGTCGATGAAGTCGGCACCCGCCGTGTCGCGCCGCGTCTGGGCGCGCTCGTGCAGGGTTTCGGTGTAGTGCAGCGGCAGCGCGCCGCCCGGCCCCAGCAGGCCCAGACCGAACAGCCGCAGCTCGGCGCGGCCGTGGCGCCGCTCCACGCGGGCCAGCTCGCGCGGCGCGAACGCCAGGCTGGCCTGCTGGCCCAGCCGGTAGGCCTCCTGCGAGGGCCGGCGGGCTTGGCCGGGCGGCGGCAGCTCGGCGTGCGTGGCCGCGATGCGGCGCAGCAGCGCCAGGAAGCCGTGGCGCCAGGGCCGGTGCGCGGCGTCCTGCAGCACACCCGCCAGGTCGACGCGGCGTTGCGATGCGCTCATGAGGGCAGCTTCGGCTTCGCCTGCGGTGCGAGCCTCTTGGGGCGGCCCGGCGAAGCTCACCGGAGTACCTTCGGCTTCGCCTGCGGTGCGAGCCTCTTGGGGCGGCCCGGCGAAGCTCATACCACCTCCCGCGTGCCGGGTCGCAGCGGCCAGGTGCCCACGTCGCCGCGCTGGATGGAGACCAGCCGCGTTTCCACGAAGGTGTTGATCGCCACGTGCCGCGCGAGGTAGTGCGACAGCACCAGCCCGAACAGGTAGGGGCTGGCGCCCGAGAAGCCGGCTTCGTCCACGCTCAGCGTGCATTGCACGCCGCGCCCGTAGACCAGCGGCCCCGCGCCCCACAGGCGCCGTGTGACCGGTGCCAGCCGCGTGCCCACCAGGGCGCCGATCTCGGTGCGGGCCCGCTCGTCGCCGTCGGGCGTGAACAGCCGCAGCATGTGGCGCAGCGCCTGCCCGCCGTCGCGGTGGTCCAGCTCGGTGAGCGGCAGGTGGTTGAAGCCCAGCTGCCGGATCAGCCGCCAAGCCGTCTCGCCCTGCGCGATGGGCGCGCGCGGCGCGGTGGGCCGGCGCAGGAAGCCGGCGCTGGCGATGGGCATCGACTCGCCGGCCAGCAGGTCGTCGACGCCATTGCAGGGCACCAGCGTGGGCAGGTCGCGGTTGGTGAGCCATGCGTTCACGCTCAGCCGGCGCAGGTCGGCCGGGTACGGCGCCTCGTGCTGGTCGACCAGGCTGGCGAACACTTCGGTGCCCACGTACTCGCTGCGCGAGCCGTAGCGGCGCGCCGACTGCGGCGCCAGCCGGGCCTCGCGGCGCAGGCTGAAGTAGCGGCCGTGGTCGCCCTCGTCGTGGCTGAGCGTGTCGTAGAGCGGGCGGAATTCCAGCGCCACGCCGCCGGCCTCGGGCTGCGCCTGCATGGCGCCGACCGAGTGCACCTCGAAGTCCATGGGGCGCGAGCGGTCGGGCACCACGTGGAATTCGGTCTCGCCGGGCGCCACGGCCACGTGGTCGGTGCGGTGCGCGAACAGGTTCACCACCGGCACGCAGTTGAGCGCGAAGCGGCCGGCATCGACCAGCGCCGCCAGATCGCCGGGCGCGCGGTCGAGCAGCACCACGATCTCGACCTCGCGCCCCGGCATGCGGGCGAGCGCCGGCGCCAGCCCCTGCAGCGCGAAGCACAGGAAGCGCTCCGGGCACGCGAAGTACTCGTGCAGCAGGTTGTGGCCGTGAAAGCTCGTCCACGCCAGCGGCAGCAGGCTCTGCGCAGGTTCGAGCCCGTCGTGCACCAGGGCGCCCTGCGTGACCACGTGCGGCTGCGTGGACGAGAACTCGCCCGGCGCCGCGATGAAGCTGGCGCAGGCGCTCGCATGCAGCAGCTCGAAGAGCCGCGACGCCACGGCCGCATCGCCGGCCAGATGCACGGGCAGGCGGTCGAGCCCGCGCAGGTCCGACAGCCGCCCCTCGCCCATCATGCGCAGCCGCAGGCGCAGGCTGCCCAGCGGCCGCACGCCCGCGGGCAGGCGGCGCTCGGGCATCGGAATGTCGGGCGGCACGCCGCCCAGCGAGGCATGAGCGATCTCCAGCGGCCACAGCGTGACGGCCTGCCCCGTGCGGAATTCGCACGCGGTCTGCTCGCCCGGCGGCACGCGCGCGTACAGCGCCGAGCCGCGCGGCAGCAGGTGGCCTGCGCGCAGGTCGCCGTGGTTCACGTCCGGTACCAGCCGCGCCACCGCCATCGATGGCGTGGGGCTGACGTAGTTGGGAAACAGCACTTCCAGAAGGCGCTGGGTGAAGCGCGGAAACTCCGCATCGAGCCGGATGCGCATGCGCGCCGACATGAACGAGAAGCCTTCGAGCAGGCGCTCGACATACGGGTCGGCCACCTCGCCGCCCTGCAGGCCCAGGCGGCGCGCGATCTTGGGGTGCAGCGTGGCGAACTCGCCCGCCAGCTCGCGCATGTAGACGAGCTCTTCGTTGTAGTAGTGCAGCAGGTGCGGGTCCATGGTGTGCGGGCCTGTGGCCTCAGTGGTCTTCGAGCGAAATGCGGCTGGTTTCGAGGTCGACCGCCGTCTGCACGCGAAACGCCAGCGGATAGGGCGACAGGCGTACCTCGCCGCTGATCTCGAAGCGCAGCAGATGCGGCTCGCGCGCCGCGTCGGCGCCGTGCTGCGGGTAGAGCGGTGTGACGCGCAGCGAGCCGGGCGCCAGGCGCGGCTCGAAGTCCGCCAGCGCGCGGCGGATCATGGCTTCCAGCTCCCACCAGCGCCTCGCCAGCGACCAGCCGCCGGCCAGCGGCGGCAGGCCGAAATTGAGGGTGGAGCCGGCGGCGTGCGGATAGCGCGCGCGATCGATGCGGTCTTCCTGGTTCACCGTGCCCAGCAACAGCTCCAGATCGCGGCGGATGAGTGCGCGCATGCGCTCGCGGCCCGGTGCATAGGCGTCGGGCGATTCGTGCGGCTGGCTGGGCTCGTCGTCCTGCAGGCGGTCGAAGAGCGTGGGCAGGTAGGTGGGTGGCGCGCGCCGGAGCGTCGGCTGCGCGGCATCGGCAGCCGAGGCCGTGACGGCGCGCGCGGCGGGGTGGTAGGCGCGGGCGGCGGTAGCCGGTACCTGCATGCGCGCTGGCGGCCCGGCGACGGGGGCGGGGGCGAGCGGTGCGGTCATCGCGTCATCCATGGCGGGCCTCGCTCGCGTCGCGTTCGCCTTCGGCTCTCGCACCGGGCTTCGCGTCGTCCGCCGCGTCGCCGCGCGGGCCGTCCGCGTCGCGCCGCGCGGTGCCGCCCAGGCGCAGCGCGCTGTCGGCCGCCGGCAGGTGGTGCTCGCGGCGCGTGAGGCCCGGCAGCGCTTCGTGCGGCGCGGCGGCGGCCGATGGCGCCCCGAGCAGCGCCTCGAACCCGTCCGATTGCCCGGCCGGGCCACACGGCGCGGACGCCGGCGCGAAAAGGTGCAGCACGCTCTCGGCCGGTTCGTCGCCGAGCAGGTCGCCCTCGCCCAATGCATCGGCGCGCGCGATGAGCGCGTCCATGGCGTCGGGCGCGGCCAGCAGGTCGTGCAGGCTGCGCTCGGCACCCGACGAAGGGATCAGCGCCTCGAACGCGTCCGGGCCCGGGCCGATGCTGGCCCCCGTCCACGCCGCCTCGTTTCGCCACGCCGCCTGGCTGCCCATGGCGGCGGGATCGACCAGGGTGGCGTGGTAGCGCCGATGCAGTTCGCCCAGCACGGCATCACCAGCGTGGGTGTCTGCCGCGTCCGCGGCATCGTTTGCGCGGCGGGCCGTATCGGCGCCGTCCGCGCTGGTCGGCGCATCGGCCAGCGCGTCGTGAATGCCGAAGGGCAAAGCACCGCGGCCGGTGAAGCTGGCGGCGGCGTCGCCGCCTTGCGCCGCTGCGCGCGCCTTCGCGTCGGCAGCCGACGCCGGCAGCGCAGGCCAGACTTCCACCTCACGGGGCGCGACGAAGCCCAGCCGCAGCAGCCCCACCTGCACCTCGTCCCCGGCCTGTAAGGGCACGCGCCGGCCGGGCGGCAGCGGTTCGCCGTTGACGGCGCAGATACGCCCGGCCAGCGTGTGTTCGAGCTCGAACGGCCCCACCGGCACGGCGTGCCCCGGCGGCGTGCCGTGCGCAATCAGGCGCAGCGCGGCCAAGTGCGCGTGGTCTTCATCGACATCGATACCGACATCGGCTCCGGTATCGACATTCGCGCCCATGTCTTCGCCGGGCTGCGGCACAAACCGCGCCACCTGCGCCCCCGAGTCTTCGATGCGCCGCCAAGCCCGGAGTCGGCCGGCCACGGCGCCGACCCGCAGCGGATGCTCCTGCCATGCCACGGCAGATGCCTCGTCCCGAGGCTCGCTCTGCACGGGCACAAGCGGCCATGCGTGCGCCGAAGGCATGGCGGACAGCGGTGCTGCGACAGAAGCACTGGCACCACTCATCGCCCGCGCCCTCCCTGCCGGTAGACGCCCGCCAGGGTGGCCGAGGCGGCCACGATCCGCCCTTCCCCATCCTGCTGCCAGAACGCGGCATGCCGCGCCGCCGCGTGCTCGCCGCCCGGCCACTGGGGCCAGGGCAGGTGGCGCACGCCGTGCAGGTGATGCGACAGCGGGACAGGCGGCGGCTCCGACCTGGACCCGGCGTGCGGCGGCGGGGGCGAGCGCTCGGACAGCCAGCGCGGGAGCACGCTGGCTGCGGGCGGCGGCGCGGCGTCGAGTTGGGTGGCCAGATCGCACAGCCGCCGCCAATCCCACACGCTTGCGGCGCGACGCGTGCCCGCAGCGGCCGCCGCCTCGTCGCCTGCGGCCTCGGCCCTCAGCGCCAGATGCTCCAGCAGTTGGGCCTGCGCATGCCACCACGGCAGGCCCGGCACGGCCTGCGCATCGAGCCAGCGCGCATCCACGCAGCGCCACACGATGAGCGGATGGGCCCGGCCGACGCTGTCCTGGCTCGGGGCCATCACGCCCGCCACGTGGCGGCGGCCGGCAAAGGCCAGCGTGCCGGGCGGCAGCACGAAGGCCACGGGCAGCGCCTGCAGGTCGGGCGCCGCGGGCTCCAGCTGCAGCCAGCCCGATGGCCTCGACCGACGCGGCGCGGGCGCAAACCGGCCGAGCCATGCCTGCCAGTCGCGCGCGGCAGCCGCACCCGCGTGGTGCTGCAGGTAGTCGGCGTGCGTGGGCAGCTTGCCCCACACGGCCAGCGGGGGCGCAGCCAGGCGTGCGAGCCAGTGGCCCAGCCAGCGATCGAGTGTGCGGCGCACGAAGTTCATCGCCTGCGCCCCGTCATGCCGAACGGCGCCCGCCCGGGCAGCGGAACTCGCGCAGCGACTGCGACATCAGCGGATGGGCCTGGCTGCCCGTGCCCGAGAGGTCGAGCACGGCGCGCCGGCCGTCGAAGCTGAACTCCACCGCCACCCGGCCCGCCGTCGCGGTGCCGACGATGCGGCCGCGCTCCATCAGGCGCTGCAGCGCCCACGGCCCGCGCGCCTGCAGGGCCGAGGTTTCCGCCCGGATGCGCGGCAGCGCCACCAGCTCGGCCGAGGCGCCGCCGCGCGGCCCGGGCCAGCTCACCATCCAGGCCTGCACGGGGCCGTGCGCATAGCGCTGGGCCTGGCCGTCGAAATCCATCACCAGCTCGGTGATGGAGGGATCGATTTCCGACACACGCACGTCGGTCTGCCAGCCCAGGCGACGCCCGCCTTCCTTGAAGTAGGCGTTGCGGATCTGCGCCGCGCGCCAGAACACATCGAGCTCGGGCCCCTGCTCGGCCAGCAGCCGCAGCAGTTCGCCGGCCAGCGTGGGGCCGGCCACGGCGGGGGCCGGGGCGCTGGCCGCCGCGCCTTCGGCGGTGGTGGTGGCGGGCACCAGCATGCTGGCCGTGGCCGGGCTCTTGTAGCGCCAGGGGCGCACGCTCAGGTCGGCATAGGGCATGAGGTTGCGGGCGAAGTAGTCGTCGAACGCGCCGCCGGTGGCGAAGAGCAGCTGGAAGTCTTCGGCCGCCACCTCGCCCGCGCCCACGTTGCCAGTTGCATCGCCGGCCGCGAACGGATAGCGGCCCTCCAGCGCGCGGCGGCACGGCTCGGTCACCTGCAGCGCCAGCAGGCCGTTGATGCGGTCGAGCTGCGCGCGCGCCTGCTGGCGCAGCACGGTCTGCGCGCCGTCGCTCACCTTGCTGGCGCCTTCGGTGCCCAGGCCCAGCAGCACCTCGCGGAATGGCGCAGGCAGGCGCTGCGCTTCCAGCCGCAGCCGCGCGCCGACGTCGGCCACGCCCGGCGGCACGGCACCGCCGGTGAGGGCCGTGTCGGCCACCACCAGCACGGTGTAGTAGTCGTTGATGAGGCCGGTGATGGCCTCCAGCGCCGGCGGCCGGCTGGCGGCGGCCGTGCCCGCCAGCGCGGCGGCATCGACCTGGCCCGTGACCACCTCGCGTAGCGCGGCGAATCGGTCGTCCACCTCCATGCGTTCGATGCGGGCTTCGGCCCGCAGCCCGAGCGCACGGCCGGCCTCACGGGTCTTGTCCAGCGTCTCGCCCGCCTTGTCCAGCAGGCTTTTGTTGTCGGCCTCGCCGCGTGCGGCCACCAGCGGTGCGGACAGCGTGGTCTCGCGCGCGGCCGCGCGGGCCAGCCGCGCCAGCGGCGAATCGGGCGCGGCCAGCTGGCGCAGCACGTTGAGGTCGAACGCCAGGTTGGCGCCGCCGATCACGCGCACGTCGTCCAGAAACACGGCCCAGCGCTTCGCGTATTCCTGCAGGAACTGGCGGCGCACCTCCTGCGCCAGCGCCTGCGCCTCCTGCTGTTGCTGTGTCGGCGCATCGACCCCTTGGCCCGCCGCCGGCTGCCGCTGACCCATCACCCAGGCGTCGTCGTCCGCGGCGCGCGCGATCATGTCGGCCAGGCGCGGCGAGAACGCCTGGTGGTAGCCGTCGTAGGTGAAGAGGCCCGGCACGCCCTGCTCCAGCGGCCGGCCCGACGCCCGCATGAACAGCGTGCCGGCCTGCGGCCCGAGCGCACGGACCAGCGTGAAGTCGGCAGGCGCTTCATCGGCCAGCTGGGCCTTGGCGCGCTCGTAGAGCCGCTCGCTGGCGGTCGTGCCGTCCAGCCAGTCGCGCACGCGCTGCACCAGCGGCGCGTCGGGCACGCGGGCCGAACGCACCACGCGATCGCCCGAGAACAGCGACTGCAGGTGCCCCAGCATGGCCGCGCGCCCACCGAACGACGCCGCCAGGCCGTCGGCGGCCTGCCAGTCCTGCACGATCCAGCCGCGCAGATCGCGCGCCGCATGGCGGGCCGGATCGAACAGCATCAGGTAGACGCGAAGCGTCTCGTAGGCCGCGCGGGCGTCCTGGTCGGCCACGGCCTGGGCCAGACGCTTTTCCATGCGCGCCACCACCGTGGGCAGCAGCAGGTGGTCCTGCAGCGCGGCGTATACCTGCGTGGCCGAGGCCTGGATGTCGTCGCCCGTGTAGAGGCCATAACGCCACGCGGCGGGCGGATCGGCCAGGTCGATGCCCGGGTGGTGCGCGACATCTTGCGCCGCCCCCAGCGCCTCGGGCACCTGCGCGGCGCGGAAGTCGGCGAACAGCGACTGCACCTGCGTGCGCAGCGCGCCCGCGCGCGCCATCACGCCCTGCAGGTAGTGCGCATTGTTCGCATGGCTCGCCCACAGCGCACTGCCCAGCCACACCAGCAGCAGCGCCACCAGCGAATGCCCGAGCCAGCCGGCCAGGCGCAGCCGCGCCTCCAGCCGCAGGTTGGGGCGCACCAGGTGCGACTCGGGCACGATGACGCGGGTGATGAGGTCGTGGAGGAAGTAGCCGCGCCGGGTGACCGCCTGGTCGGCCGCAGCGATGGCCGTGGTGTCGGGCGCGGCACGCAGGCCCAGGCGCTCCATCAGCAATGCCATGACGCTGCGCGGCTCGGCGCCGCGCCAGCCGGTGCTTTTGAGCGGCGCGTCGCCGAACTGCACGGCGCTGGTCAGGTAGACGCCCCGCAGCAGGCCGCCGACCGAGGTGGCGTCGAAGCGTGAATCGGCGAATGCTTCCTCCAGCAGCGTGAGCAGCGCGGGCGTCAGGCCCTCGAGTTCGTGCGGCAGGTCGTACAGGCGATCGCGGCGTTTCGGGTCGAACTCCTCCTGCAACCGTGCCTCGACGCCGGCGGACACGCGCGATTCCAGGGCCTTGAACGCGTCTCTCAGCGCCTGCCCGAAGCGGGCCTGCGCCTCGGCGGCCCGCGCCGACCGGCCGCCGCGCCGGCGCCAGAAAGAATGGCCCGCGGACTCCCAGGGCAGCGTGACACCCCAGACC
>JAGOCV010000016.1 GCA_017998575.1 Burkholderiaceae bacterium | reverse complement strand
GCCCACGCACCGCGCCCGCATCATCGCGGCCAACAACATCCTCAACTCGATCTTCATGATCGCCAGCTCCCTCATCGCCGGCGCGCTGCTGGGGGCGGGCATGACGATCCCGCAGGTGTTCCTCATCGTCGGCCTGGCCAATGCGGTGGTGGCGTTCTACATCTTCATGCTGGTGCCCGAATACCTGCTGCGCTTCGTGGCCTGGATCGCCTCGCGCTTCGTCTACCGCTTCAAGGTGTCGGGCGACGAGCACATTCCCACCGAAGGCGCGGCCGTGCTGGCCTGCAACCACGTGAGCTTCGTCGACGCCATCCTGCTGATGGCGGCCAGCCCGCGGCCCATCTACTTCCTGATGGATCACCGCATCTTCCGCCACCCATTGCTGGGCCCGCTGTTCCGCCTGGCGCGCGCCATTCCGATCGCGCCGCAGAAGGAAGACGCCGACGCCTACGAAGCCGCATTCGAGCGCGCCGCGCAGGTGCTCGAGGCCGGCGACCTGCTGGCTATCTTCCCCGAGGGTGCGATCACGCGCGACGGTCAGCTCCAGCCCTTCAAGGGCGGCATCGCCAAGATCCTCGAACGCGCGCGCGCCGATGGGCTCGACGTGCCCGTGGTGCCGATGGCGCTCACCAACCTGTGGGGTTCGTTCTTCAGCCGCATCGAGGTGCGCGAGGGGCAGAACGTGGCCATGGTGCGGCCGTTCCGCCGCGGCTTGTTCAATCGCGTGGGGCTGAACGTGGGCATGCCCATGGCCGCCGACGATGCGGCCCCCGGCGCGCTGCATGCGCGCGTGGCCGCCTTGCTGGCGCCATGATGCGCGACTGGCTGGGCCGCGACGCGTGGCGCCGGGTCTGGCGCCAGGCGCTGCTGATGCTGGCCGGACTGGCCTGGCTGCCGGCCATGGCGCTGGTCCTGCCGGCCGATGGCGGGCTGGCCGCACCGGTCTCGCTGCATGGCCACATGTCCGTGCTGGTCGATCCCGAGGGGCGGCTCGACGTGGCCGGGGCCGCCGCACGCGCCGGCGAATTCCAGCCCGTGCCGGGGGCACTGGCGCGCGGCTTCACACGGGACGTGCTCTGGGTGCGCTTCGAACTGGCACGTGATCCGGCGGTCACGCGCTCGTGGTTCCTGGAGGTGGGGCCGACCTTCCTCGACGAAGTCACGCTGTTCGCCCCACAGGCGGGCGGCACCTTCCGCGCCATCGAGCTGGGCGACCGCAGGCCCTATGCCGAGCGCCCCGTGCCCGACGTGCGCTTCGTGTTCCCGCTCGGACTCGATGAACAGCCGGCGGTGTATTACCTGCGCGTGCGCAGCACGAGCGCATTGCTGGTGCAGGCCGGCCTCTGGCAGGAGCCGGGTCTGCTGGCGGCGCGTTCAGCCACCGACCTGGGCATGGGGCTCACGCTGGGCGCCATCGGGATCATGTCCATCTTCAACGTGATCTTCTGGCTGTGGTTCCGCGAGCGCGAGCGGATCTACTACGCCGCCTACCTCGCGACGATGGGCGCCTATCTCGTCTTCCTCGGGGGCCACGCTGCACGCTGGCTGTTTCCCGAGCAGCCCTGGCTGGCGGACCATGGCGTCGGTGTCGTCAACGGCCTCAATTGCCTGGCTGCCATCCTGTTCGCCAACCACACCTTCGAGCTCAGACGCTGGATGCCGCGCGCGTCGCTGCTGTTGATGGCCATGGCCTGCTTCTTCGCCGCCGTGGTGGCGATGGCGCTGCTGGGGCGCTATGACCTGGTGGTGGCGCCGATGAACTCGATGGCCCTGTCGCTGTCGTTGTTCGGCATTGTGATGCCGGCGATCCTGATGGCGCAGGGCCACCGGCACAACTTCGTCTACCTGCTGGCCTTCATCGTGTTCTCGCTGGGCAACCTGCCAGCGTCGTGCGGCTGCAGGGCGTGGCGGGCATGGATGTGATGGCCGACCCGGTGATGCGCGTCGGCGTGGTGCTTCACCTGGTGTTGCTGAACATCGCGCTGGTCTATCGCGTGCGCCGTGCCGACCTCGCGGCGCGCCGCCAGCGGCAGGAGGCGCTGGCGGCCTCGCTGGAGGCTGAACGCGTGCTCGAGTCCCGGGTGGCGCAACGCAGTTGTCGCTGCAGGCCGAGGTGGAACGGCGCACCTTGCTCGAGCAGCAGCTGCGCGCCGCGCTCGACACCGAGAAACAGGCGCTGGCCGAGCAGCGCCGTTTCGTGGCCATGGTGTCCCACGAGTTCCGCACGCCGCTGGCCGTCATCCACGCCGCCACCCAGTCGCTGGGCCTCACGCCAGGCGCCGACGAGCCGCGGATACGCGAGCGGGTGGACAAGATCGGCCGCGCCGCCGGCCGGCTGTCCGCCATGATCGACAACTACCTCACCGAAGACCGCCTGTCGATGGAGCAGCTGAGGTTGCAGCCCCGGCTGGTCGATCTGGACGCTCTGGTCGGCGAGGTGCTGTCCGTGTCCTTGCGCGACGAGCAGGGTGGCCGGTTGCGGCTGGAGAGTGAAGGTGCCGTGCACGTGCTGTGCGACCCTGGCCTGACGGCCGTCGCGATCAGCAATCTCGTGCAGAACGCGCTCAAGTACGCCCCGGCCGAGACGCCTGTCGTGCTGCGACTGTCCACGCACGAAGGCCAGGCCGTGATCGACGTGGCGGATCAGGGTGGCGGCATCGCGCCCGAGGACGTGCACCGCATCTTCGCCAGGTATTTCCGGGCCGAGGCGGCGGGACGCATACCCGGAACCGGGCTGGGGCTGTACCTGGCGCGCGCGATCGCCATTGCACAGCGCGGCGACGTGCAACTGGTGCGAACCGGGCCGCGCGGATCGTTGTTCCGCCTCACCTTGCCCTTGCCGGGCGAAGAAGTACCGAATTCTGATACTTGACGGGTCTGGATATTGCCCATGGATGAAAATTCGCCTCCCGGTCGATGGGCGCGCGCATCATCCGCGCCATGTTCAACAGGCCAAGGAGGCCCTCTGTGTCCACCACCCCCCGCGTTCCCGTCGTCCTTCAGCGCGACACCCGTGCCTGGCAGGTCCAGGTGTGGGCGTCGTTCGGCATCGCCGCGTTCCTGTGCGCGACCGGCCTGGCCTGGCTGCCGGGGCAGGATCTCGACCGCGCTTTCATGGTCATGGGCTACGTGTTCTGTCTCTCCAGCGTGTTCGTGCTGTCCAAGGCCGTGCGTGACGCGCAGGCCGGTGGCAACGCCGACAACCCGATGTGGAGACTGGTGGTGTGGGGCGGCTTCGCGGTGGCGATGGGCCTGACGGCCTGGGGCCTGGCGCGCATGGACATCCACCAGAACTACAAGGCTTACCTGGGCGTGAGCTGGCTGTATCTGGTGACCACCGCGTTCACGCTGGCCAAGACGCTGCGCGACCGCCAGGAAGCCGATCTGTCTGAAATACGCGCCGCTCGCCATGCCGCGCACGCCAACGCGGACTGATCGCAGTTCACGACTGCCTTCATCTTCATCCGAACGACAACCTTCAACGAAAGCACACCGATCATGAATCGCAAACTCCTCTCCCGTCTTGGCCCGGCGCTGGTCGCCGCCGGCCTGGTCTTCTCGCTCACCCTGCCTGCCCGGGCGCAGAGCGAGGCTTCGGTCGCCGTCTCCATGCTGCCCGTGGCCTCCGTGGTCGGCGCCGTGTCGGCTGCGGGTGCCGCTGCCGGTGCAGCCAGCGGCACGGCCGTGCTGCTGTCGGCCGGTGGCACGGTCTTCGTGGTCAAGGCTGTGCAGGCCTCGGCGACCGGAACGGTGTATCTGCTCGAGCGTGCCTCGGACGGCGTACAGGTCAGCCTGGAGGTTTCGGGCAAGGGTGCCGCCGCGTTGGTGGCCGGCATCGGCACGGCGGTCACGGTAAGCGCCATCGGCGCGGGCGTGATCCTGTCGGCCGCCGGTGAAGTGCTGGCCTTCGTGCCCAACGAAATCGGCCGCGCCCTGCTGCACAACGAGCGCGTGGCGCAGTGAGCGGGACCGTCGCCATGACGCGCCACACTTTGCGTTTGATGCCCGTCGCCCTGCTGGCCGGCACCCTGCTGGCGGCGCCTGCCGTGCAGGCCGGCCGCTCGTGCGAGACCCGGCCACTCACGGTGCAGACGCTCACGCAGGGCCTGGAGCTCGCGCAGCGCACTTCCGATGCGCTGGAAGCCGAGTACCGGCGCGCGGGCACGCGCGTGGTCGCGCTCGCCCGCGCGGGGCAGGATCTGTCGAAGTACCAGCTGCGCTATTCGCACATGGGCTGGGCCTATCGCACGGACGAAGGCCCGTGGCGCGTGGTGCACAAGCTCAACCAGTGCGGCACGGCTGTCGCATCGATCTACCGCCAGGGCCTGGGTGAATTCTTCCTGGACGACCTCTGGCGCCACGAGGCCGTGTGGCAGGTGCCCGCACCGGCCCTGCAGGCGCCGCTGCTGGCGCTCCTCAAGAACCCCGCGCAGGTGGCCCCGCTGCACGAGCGCAACTACAGCATGGTGAGCTACGTGTGGGGCCGCAAGTACCAGCAGTCCAACCAGTGGGCCATCGAGGTGCTGGCCGTGGCAGCCGAGCCCACCGTGCAGAGCCGCGAACGCGCCCAGGCCTGGTTGCAGTTCAAGGGCTACACGCCGACCACGCTTCGCATCGGCCCGCTCACGCGGCTGGGCGGGCGCGTGGGCATGGCCAACATTGCCTTCGACGACCATCCCAACGACAAGCGCTTCTCGGACCGCATCGAGACGGTGACCGTCGATTCCGTGTTCGAATGGCTGCCGCGCGCGGGCCTGGCCGGCCCGATGCAGCAGCTGGGTGGCGCGGGTGCGCTGCGCACGCCGAAATGAACCAACTACAGCAACCCGCAAGGAGCATCGCATCATGAGCAAGGGACTTCGCCTGTCGGAGAAATGGTTCCGCCGCGTCCTGTGGCTGGTGGCCTTCGTGTTCGCCGGCTTCCTCATCGGCCTGGGCGGCACCATCGTGGGCGACCTGCCGCGCGTGGAGCGCCACTACACGGCCGATGACTTCATGGACCCGGCGGCCGCGCAGCAGGCCCGGGCCGCCCTGGCGCAGGCCGAGTCCACGCAGCAGACCGCCAGCGACGCGCTCGAGCAGGCCCGCCAGCAGGCGCGGGTGGCGCGTGCCAACACGCAGTCGGCGCAGCAGACCTTCGCCAACTGGCTGTCCACCCGCGTGGCCACCGCGCGGCCCGAGCAGGATCCGGAGCTGATCGAACGCACCCGCGCGCTCGACATGCTGCGCGCGGCCGAGCGCGAGACGCAGCGCGCGGTCGAGCGGCAAGAGCAGATCGCGCTCGATGCCCGCCAGGCCGAGCAGGCCGCGCGCCGCACGCTGGCGCAGCTGGAGGAAGGCGCCGGCGATGCGCTGCGCGAAGCGCGCCGCGCACAGGAGCTGCGCGTGTTCCTGTATCGCCTGGCCCTCACGCTGCCGCTGCTGGTGGCGGCGGGCTGGCTGTTCGCGAAGAAGCGCAAGAGCACCTACTGGCCCTTCGTGTGGGGCTTCATCCTGTTCGCGGCCTTCACCTTCTTCGTCGAGCTCGTGCCCTACCTGCCCAGCTATGGCGGCTACGTGCGCTACGCGGTCGGCATCGTGATGACGGTGCTGGTGGGGCGCTACGCCATCCTCGCGCTCAACCGCTACCTGGAGCGGCAGAAGGCCGCCGAGGCGCTGCCCGACGCGCGCCGCCGCGAGGAGCTGTCGTACGACGTGGCGCTGGCGCGACTGGCCAAGGGCGTGTGCCCGGGCTGCGAGCGCCCGGTGGACCTGAAGGACGCGAGCATCGACTTCTGCCCGCATTGCGGCATCGGCCTGCACGACCATTGCGTGGCCTGCCACACGCGCAAGAGCGCGTTCGCCAAGTTCTGCCATGCGTGCGGCACCTCGGCCGCACGCACGCCGGTGGACGATGCGAAGCCGGCGGTGCCGGGCGAAGGCGTGGCGAATCCCGTGTCCGCCGCGTCGGCCGGACCAGCGGGCGCGCCGCCCGTTCAGCCCGCGCCGTCCTCCTGAGCCGCATCGGCGATCACCCGATCGCCAGCCTGCACCGGCCGCGCCTGCAGCTCGCGCAGCTGTTGAGCGGCCAGTGCCAGGAAAGCATCTCCCAGGCGCGACAGCGGGCGGTGCTGGTTGCGCACGCCGTAGATCGGGAACTGCGGCGCGCCGCCGATGGCGGCGAACACCACCCCCTCGGGCCGGTGCGCCCGTGCCGAGAGATCGTCCACGAAGGCCACGCCCACGCCCGTGGCCGCCATCGAGCAGGCGGCATATCCCGAGCGCACCTCCACCGCCACATTGCGCGCCACGCCGCGCGATTCGAGCCAGTGATCGATGACGGCGCTCTGCGGCGCCTCGGGGCTGTAGGTGATGAGCCGCTCGGCCAGCGCATCCTCCAGTGCGAAGCCGCCGGGCCGCGCCAGCAGCGGATGGCCGGCCGGCAGGGCGCACAGCAGTTGCCACTGGCCGATCGGCTGCACGGCCAGCGCGGGGTGGTCGAGCGGCGCGCTGGAGATGGCCACGTCGGCCTCCTCGGTCACCAGCAGTTTCACGATCTCGCGCGTGGGCAGCGCCTCGAACAGCACACGCGCGCCAGCGAATTCGCCCACCAGCGCGGCGATGGTGCGCGGCACCAGCTGCAGCGCGGTGTTGGCGCTGGAGAGCGCGCGCAGCGTGGTGTGCGTGCCGAAGCGCAGGTGGGCCGCCACGTCGCGCACGTGCTGCACGCCGCGGTAGACCTTTTCGATCTCGGCATGCAGTGCGCGCGCCTCGGCCGTGGGCACCAGCCGGCCCTGGCGGCGCTCGAACAGCGCCACGCCCAGTTGCAGCTCCACATGCCGCACCAGCCGGCTGATGCCGGGTTGCGAGACGTGCAGCAGGCGCGCCGCCTCGGTGGTGGAGCCCGTGGTCATGACGGCGCGGAAGACTTCGATCTGGCGCAGATTCATGCGGCGGACAATAACATCATGTTATTGGCAATTGATCGATTGGTATTTGGATGAATATGTGCCGCTGCCTAGGATTTGAGCAGCCCCGGCGCCCGGCCAGGGGTTTGTTCACGGAGACACCACTTATGACCGGATCGAAGATCCGCACCGCCGTGCGCGGTGCATTCGCCGCCGCCCTGCTCGGCGCCGCCACCCTCGCCAGCGCCCAGGCCGCCTACCCGACCAAGCCCGTGACCTTCATGGTCGGTTTCGCACCCGGCGGCTCGGCCGACATCCTGGCGCGCGTGATCGGCCAGAAGCTGTCGGCCACGCTCGGACAGCCCGTGCTGGTGGACAACCGCCCCGGCGCCGGCGCCACCATCGCCGCCGCACAGGTCGCGCAGGCCCCGGCCGACGGCCACACGCTGCTGTTCGTCACCAGCGGCCACGCCGGCAGCGGCGCGCTGTACTCCAACCTGCGGTACGACCCGATCAAGGCCTTCGTGCCCGTGATCAAGCTGGCGGCCACGCCGGTCGTCATCGTCAGCCCGGTGGCCCAGCCGTGGCAGAACTTCGGCGCGCTCGTGGCCGCCGCGAAGAAAGACCCCGGCAAGTACAACTACGCCGCTGGGGGCGGTGGCGCCACCACCACGGCGCTGGCGGCCGAGTTCCTCAAGAAGGACATCGGCATCGACATGGTGCAGGTACCCTACAAGGGATCGGGCCCGGCGCTCAACGCGCTGCTGGCCGGCGAGGTCGAGGTCGGCTTCGAGATCCCGTCGAGCGCGCTGCCGCACATCCAGGCCGGCAAGCTGCGCGCGCTGGCCGTGACCAGCAAGACCCGCTCGTCCGTCATGCCCAACGTGCCCACCGTGGCCGAGCAGGGCGTGAAGGACTTCGAGGTGGTCGGCTGGTTCGGCATGCTGGCACCCGCCGGCACGCCCGCGCCCGTGCTGGCGCGCCTGAACCGCGAGGTCTCGGCCATCCTGCAGCAGCCCGACGTGCGCGAGCGCCTGACGGGTCTGGGCCTGGAAATCGGCGGCGGCACGCCCGAGGAATTCCAGAAGCTGATCGAGGGCGACGCACAGCGCTACGGCGACGCCATCCGCCGCATGGGCATCAAGGTCGATTGAACGCGATGGACGTCATGTGCGACGCGGAGGGCGGCACCAAGGCCGACCTGGCCGTGATCGGCGGTGGCCTGGGGGGGCTTTCGGCCACGCTGGCCGCGTTGCGCCAGGGGCTGTCGGTGGTGCTGGTGGAAGAGCTGGGCTGGCTTGGCGGCCAGCTCACCGCGCAGGGCGTGCCGCCCGACGAGCATCCGTGGATCGAACACCTGCACGCGTCGCAGAGCTACGCCCAGCTGCGCCACGCCATCCGCGACTACTACCGCACGCACCTGCCGCTCACGCCCGAGGCCGCGGGCCGCTTCATCCTCAACCCGGGTCAGGGCAACGTGGGCACGCTGTGCCACGAGCCCTGGGTGGCCGTGAAGGTGATCGACGCGCTGCTCGCGCCCTGGGAAGCGCGCGGCCGGCTGCGCGTGCTGCGCCGCCATCGCGTGCAGACGGCGCACACCACCGGTGACCGCATCGACGCCCTGACCGTGCGCGACATCCAGGCCGCCCGCAACTTCACGCTGGAGGCGAAGCTCTTCATCGACGCCACCGAGATTGGCGACCTGCTGGAAGCCGCCGGCGTCGAACACGTGTTCGGCGCCGAGGCACAAGCCGACACCGGCGAGCTGCATGCGCTGCGCGTGGCCGACCCGTACGACCAGCAGGCCATCACCTGGTGCTTCGCGATGGACCACCACCCGGGCGAGCACCATGTCATCGACAAGCCCGAAGGCTACGAGCGCTTTCGCACGCTGCAACTGGCCTGCTGGCCCGGCCCGCAGTACAGCTGGGTGCTGTCGGACTTCGTCACGCACGAGCCGCGCGAGCGGCCGCTGTTCGCGGGCGACACCGACGAGGCTTCGCTCTACGACCTCTGGCATGCGCGCCGCATCGCCTGGCGCAAGAACTTCACCGCCGGCAGCTACGCCAGCGACATCGTGCTGGCCAACTGGCCGCAGATGGACTACTGGGAAAAGCCGGTGGTGGGCGTGAGCGCCGCCGACGCCGCGCAGGCGCTGGAAGAATCGCGCCAGTTCAGCCTGGGCTTCTTCTACTGGATGCAGACCGAGGCCCCGCGCCACGACGGCGGCCAGGGCTATCCGGGCCTGAAGCTGCGCGGCGACGTACTTGGCACGGCCGACGGCCTGGCCATGCAGGCCTACTACCGCGAAGGCCGGCGCATCCGCGCCGAGTTCACGGTGCTGGAGCAGCACATCGGCGTGGCCGCGCGGCCCGGTGCCGAAGGGGCCGAGCCGTTCTTCGACAGCGTGGGCATCGGCGCCTACCGCATCGACCTGCACCCCAGCACGCGCGGGCGCAACACGGTGGACATCGACTCGTTCCCGTTCCAGATCCCGCTGGGCGCGCTGCTGCCGCAGCGGGTCGACAACCTGCTGCCCGCGTGCAAGAACCTGGGCACCACGCGCATCACCAACGGCGCCTATCGCGAGCACGCCACCGAATGGAGCATCGGCGAGGCGGCCGGCAGCCTGGCTGCGTTCGCGCTGGCGCGCGCGGTGCCGCCGCGCGGGGTGCGGGCGGACAGGACGCTGCTGCAGGACTTCCAGCGCACGCTGGCGCAACAGGGCGTGCTGATGGCGTGGCCGCGCTTCGGCGCGCTCACGCCGATGCTTCGTGTGGGTTATCAGCGGGCTCCCTGAGCCGCCAGATCGTGAGTGCGCTCAAGTCCGGTCGCTCCGAGGGTGCGACGAACATGGTCGCGGGTCGATCCTCGCTGCGGCGGGGCGTTGCGCTGTTGTCCTGCGTGCCACTTGCCGCACCGTCCTGGCCTTGCGGATGGACCCCGACGGCATAAGCGGTGCCGGCATGCTCCACGAACGAGGCGGGAGGTAGTTCGTACAACGCCTCGCGGGGCGCATCTGCTTGCGCGGGCGGTGTGGCGAAGAGGGCGGAGACGTCGTCCCAGAGGCGGGGCGCCATGTTGCACAGTTGGTTGAGCAGGAGCGTACCGGCGACCGTATTGACGGCTGTGATGCCCCAGAACATGCGGGTGTTCGGGTCGTCGATGGCATTGTTGGCTTGCTCGTGCACGGCACCGGCGAAATCGGTGAACGAGGCACGCGTCTGGTCCGCGATTTGGTTGAACATGGTGATGACGCAATGGAAGTGGAGGTTCCATCAGTCTGGATGCAGGCCGCGAAGGCGATGCATTGCGCGGCGAAGGGCGGGCACGCCTGCCGAAGGCGAGCAGCATCGATGCCGGCAGCAGCAGGGCGGGTCGCGCCGTCAGACGCCGCGCGCGCGATCGGTGGCGAACTGCTTCCTGAATTCGCCGAACCGCCCGGCGTCCAGCGCGTCGCGCACTTCCTGCATCAGGTTCAGGTAATAGTGCAGGTTGTGGATGGTGGTGAGCATGGGGCCGAGCATCTCGCCGCAGCGGTCGAGGTGATGCAGGTAGGCGCGGCTGAATCCGCCGCGGCCGCCTTCGTTCCAGGGCACGCCCGCCGTGCCCGCGCAGGCGTGGCAGGTGCAGCTCGGGTCGAGCGGCTGCGGGTCTGCCTTATGGCGCGCGTTGCGCAGCTTGAGGTCGCCGTGGCGCGTGAAGATGGTGCCGTTGCGCGCATTGCGCGTGGGCATCACGCAGTCGAACATGTCCACGCCGTCGGCCACGCCCTGAACCAGGTCTTCGGGCGTGCCCACGCCCATCAGGTAGCGCGGCTTGTGGGCCGGCAGCAGATGCGGCGTGTGAGCCATGATGTCCAGCATCAGGTCCTTGGGCTCGCCCACGCTGACGCCGCCGACGGCGTAGCCCGGGAAGTCCATCTCGACCAGGCGCTCGAGCGATTCGGCGCGCAGGTTCTTGAACATGCCGCCCTGCACGATGCCGAACAGCGCGTTGGGATTGCCCAGGTGATGGAATTCATCCTGGCTGCGCTTCGCCCAGCGCAGGCTCATCTCCATGCTCTTGCGCGCCTCGGCCTCCGTGGTGATGTGGCCGTTGGTCTCGTAGGGCGTGCATTCGTCGAGCTGCATGACGATGTCGCTGTTCAGGATGGTCTGGATCTGCATGCTCACCTCGGGCGACATGAAGAGCTTGTCGCCGTTGACGGGCGAGGCGAAGTGCACGCCCTGCTCGGTGATCTTGCGCATCGCGCCCAGCGACCACACCTGGAAGCCGCCCGAATCGGTGAGGATGGGCTTGTCCCACTGCTCGAAGCCATGCAGGCCGCCGAAGCTTTTCATGATGTCCAGCCCGGGCCGCATCCAGAGGTGGAAGGTGTTGCCCAGGATGATCTGCGCGCCCATCTCGTGCAGGCTGCGCGGCATCACGCCCTTGACGGTGCCGTAGGTGCCCACGGGCATGAATATGGGGGTCTGCACCACGCCGTGGTTGAGGGTGAGCGTGCCGCGGCGTGCATGGCCGTCGGTGCGGTGGACCTGGAACTGGAGCATGTCGTTCGTCTCGTCGGGGATTCGTCGGGTGGATCAGCGACCCTGCCGGTCGAGCAGCATCGCGTCGCCGTAGCTGAAGAAGCGGTAGTGCTTCGCGATGGCGTGGCGGTAGAGCGCCATGATGTGCTCGTAGCCCGCGAAGGCGCTCACCAGCATCATCAGTGTGCTGCGCGGCAGGTGGAAATTGGTGATGAGCCTGTCCACCACGCGGAACTCGAAGCCTGGCGTGATGAAGATGCTGGTGTCGCCGCTGGCCACACCGCTGGCGGCCCAGGATTCGAGCGTGCGCACGGTGGTCGTCCCCACGGCCACCACGCGGGCGCCGCGCGCCTGCGCGGCATGGATGGCGGCACGCGTGGCCTCGGGCACTTCGTACCACTCGCTGTGCATGCGGTGCTCGGACAGGTTGTCGGTCTTCACCGGCTGGAAGGTGCCCGCGCCCACGTGCAGCGTCACGGCGGCGCGGTGCACACCGTGCGCCGACAGCGCATCGAGCAGGGCCTGGTCGAAATGCAGCGCGGCCGTGGGCGCGGCCACGGCGCCGGGCGCGCGCGCGAACACGGTCTGGTAGCGCGATTCGTCCTCGGCCGTGTCGCCGTGCTCGATGTAGGGCGGCAGCGGCACATGGCCGTGCGCGGCCATCAGCGCATGCGGTTCGTCGCTGAAGGCGAAGCGGAACAGCGCGCCGTCCTCGTCGGGCCAGCGGCCGAGCAACTCCGCGCAGAAGCCACCGTGCATGCGCAGCACCGTGCCCACGGGCGGCTTCTTGCTCACCTTCATGTGAGCCACGACCTCGCGCTCGCCGAGCACGCGCTCGACCAGCAGCTCGACCTGGCCGCCCGTGGGCTTGTGGCCGAACAGGCGCGCCTTGATCACGCGCGTGTCGTTGAACACCAGCAGGTCGCCAGGCGAGAGCAGGCCGGGCAGCTCGTGGAAGATGCGGTCCACCGCGTGCGCACCTGTGCCGTCGAGCAGGCGCGAGCCGCTGCGCTCTGGCGAGGGATGCTGGGCGATGAGGTCGGGGGGGAGGGCGAAGTCGAAATCGCCGAGGGTGAAATCACGCACGATGCTTGAGGGCCGGACGGGCCCGTTCCAAGTTGGGAAGAAGGCAGAATTCTCCCATGCCCGCAGCGCCGCAGAAGTCCGTCACCGAGAAAGCCCTGGCCAAGCTGGGCCTCGTGCGCGACATCGATCTGGCGCTGCACCTGCCGCTTCGCTACGAGGACGAAACGCGGGTGGTCAGGCTGGCCGACGCGCGCGAGGGCGACACGGTGCAGATCGAGGCCGTGGTCACCGCCAGCGAGGTGGTCTATCGCCCGCGACGCCAGTTGCTGGTGACGGTGGACGATGGCAGCGACACCTGCTCGCTGCGCTTCTTCAACTTCTATCCGTCGCAGCAGAAGGCGCTGGCCGTGGGCGCGCGCATCCGCGCGCGGGGGGAGTTGCGCGGCGGCTTCCTCGGCTGGACGATGATGCATCCGGTGTGCAAGTCGGCCACGGCCGTGCTGCCCGAGGCGCTGACGCCCGTGTATCCGACGGTGGCCGGGCTGGCGCAGCCCACACTGCGGCGTGCGATCGACGCGGCGCTGGTGCGCGTGCCGCTGGACGAAACCGTGCCAGAAAGCCATGCGCCGGCGCGTGTGTGGCCGCTGCGCCGCGCGCTCGACTTCCTGCACCACCCCACGCCCGACGTCTCGCTGCCCGCGCTGGAAGACCGCAGCCACCCCGCATGGCGCCGACTCAAGGCCGAGGAGCTGCTGGCGCAGCAGCTCTCGCAGTTCACCGCGCGGCGCGAACGCGATGCGCTGCAGGCGCCGCGGCTGCCGGCGCGTGCGGGCGGGCTGCATGAACAGTTGATCGCCGCGCTGCCGTTCGCGCTGACGGCGGCGCAGCGCCGCGTGGGCGAGGAGATCGCGCGCGACATCGCCACCACGCGGCCCATGCACCGGCTGCTGCAGGGCGACGTGGGTTCGGGCAAGACCATCGTGGCCGCGCTGGCCGCGTGCCTGGCCATCGACAGCGGGTGGCAGTGCGCGTTGATGGCGCCGACCGAAATCCTGGCCGAGCAGCACTTCCGCAAGCTCGTGGGCTGGCTCGAGCCGCTGCTGGCCCCGCTGGGCCGGCGCGTGGCCTGGCTCACCGGCACGCAGAAGAAGAAGGAACGCGCCGCCATGCTGGCGCTGATCGCCTCGGGCGAGGCGGCGCTGGTGGTGGGTACGCACGCCGTCATCCAGGATCAGGTGCAATTCGAGCGGCTGGGCCTGGCCATCATCGACGAGCAGCACCGCTTCGGTGTGGCGCAGCGGCTGGCGCTGCGCGCCAAGATGGCCGAGCAGGGCAGCGAGCCGCACCTGCTGATGATGAGCGCGACGCCCATCCCGCGCACGCTGGCGATGAGCTACTACGCCGACCTCGATGTCTCGACCATCGACGAGCTGCCGCCCGGCCGCACGCCCGTGGTCACGCGCGTGCTGGCCGATACGCGGCGCGACGACGTAGTGGCGCGCATCCGCGCGCAGGTGGAGGCGGGCCGGCAGGTGTACTGGGTGTGCCCGCTGATCGAGGAGAGCGAGGCGGTCGATCTGGTCAACGCCACGGCCACGCACGAGCAGCTGTCGGCCGCGCTGCACGACGCGCGCATGCCGCAGGGTGGGCCGGTGCTGGTGGGCCTGCTGCATTCGCGCATGCCCGTGGCTGAGAAGAAGGCGGTGATGGCGCTGTTCGAGGAAGGCCTGATCGGCGTGCTGGTGTCAACGACGGTGATCGAAGTGGGCGTGGACGTGCCCAATGCCTCGCTCATGGTGATCGAGCATGCCGAGCGCTTCGGCCTGTCGCAGTTGCACCAGTTGCGCGGGCGCGTGGGCCGGGGCGCCGCGGCGTCGGCCTGCGTGCTGCTTTATTCCACGGGCGACAGCGGACGGCTGGGCGAGACCGCGCGCGAGCGGCTGCGTGCCATGGTGGAGACGGCCGACGGTTTCGAGATCGCGCGGCGCGACCTTGAAATCCGCGGACCCGGCGAGTTCCTGGGCGCGCGCCAGTCGGGCGCGCCGCTGCTGCGCTTCGCTGACCTCGCCACCGACATCGATCTGGTGGAGTGGGCGCGCGCGCTGGCGCCGGAGATGCTCGACGCCCATGCCGCCCTCGCGGCGGCGCACATCGACCGCTGGCTGGGCGGCCGCGCGCAATACCTCAAGGCGTGAGCGGGGCACCCTGCTGCGCGGCCGTCGCGGCGGCCTGCAGTTCGTGGGCGCCGATGGGCGGCTCGGTCTGCGGCGCGGCCAGCAGCCGCGCGACGCGCTGGCCGAACGCGCCCGGCAGCTGCAGCGAGCCCTTGAAAATGTGGCGCTTGAAGTGTGCGCGGCTGCCGATGTTGTTGCCGTGGTAGAGGTAGACGTAGGTGTGGGCCAGCCGCGCGCCGACGACGTGCTGCCGCTGCAGGAGGCGTTCGAGGCAGCGCGTGTCTTCCGCCAGCTGCACGTCGTCGTAGTCCGGCATGGCGGCGCGCTCGCACACCAGGCTGGCTTCCCAGGTGCGCGCATAGCTGAGCCAGCTCTGACCCAGGAGCTGGTCATGGATGATCCAGCGCTCGAGCACGCTGGCCGGTTGCCCGCTCGCCTGCATGACCGCGATCTGCTGCGCGATGCGGTCGGGCGCCGACCAGTCGTCGTCGTCCCAGGTGGCGATGTAGCGGCCCCGCGCGGCCTGAAGGGTGAGTTGCCGCTTGGCACCCTGCGTGAGACGCGGAAGCGTGGGCACGACGATGCTGCGGATCAGCGGATGCGCCAGCCGCGCGAGGAAGTCGCGCGTGGCCGTGTCGCCGTCTTCGTGCAGCAGCACCATCTCGCGCTGCGGCCACGTCTGGCGGTCGAAGCAGTGGATGGCGCGCGTGAGCATCGGCACGCGGTTGTGCGTCACGCACAGGCAGGAGACCAGGTCTGGGGTCGGGTTCATGTCGGGGATCCGCTGGAGGCGGCCTGTGGGATGCAGCGGCGAATTATCATCGTCGGCCGGGCGCTGCGGTGGCGCCCGCCACTTTGCCCGCGGGCTCCGACATGACCCTCACCGAACTCAAGTACATCGTTGCCGTGGCCCGCGAGAAGCACTTCGGCAAGGCGGCCGAGGCCTGCTTCGTCTCGCAGCCCACGCTGTCCGTGGCCATCAAGAAGCTCGAAGATGAGCTGGAGGTCAAGCTGTTCGAGCGCGCGGCCTCCGAAGTGTCGGTCACGCCGCTGGGCGAGGAGATCGTGCGCCAGGCCCAGAGCGTGCTGGAGCAGGCCGCCAGCATCAAGGAGATCGCCAAGCGCGGCAAGGACCCGCTGGCCGGCCCGCTGCGGCTGGGTGTGATCTACACCATCGGCCCCTACCTGCTGCCCGATCTGGTGCGCCAGACCATCGAGCGCACGCCGCAGATGCCGCTGATGCTGCAGGAAAACTTCACCGTGCGCCTGCTGGAGATGCTGCGCACCGGCGAGATCGACTGCGCCATCATGGCCGAGCCCTTCCCCGACACGGGCCTCGCTATCGCTGCGCTGTACGACGAGCCGTTCATGGCGGCTGTGCCTGCCACGCACCCGCTGGCATCGCAGGCCCACATCACGTCCGAGGAGCTGAAGGCCGAAACCATGCTGCTGCTGGGCACCGGCCACTGCTTCCGCGACCACGTGCTGGAGGTGTGCCCCGAATTCGCGCGCTTCTCCAGCGACGCCGAAGGCATCCGCAAGAGCTTCGAGGGGTCTTCGCTGGAAACCATCAAGCACATGGTGGCTGCCGGCATGGGCGTGACGCTGGTGCCTCGGCTGGGCGTGCCCAAGTCCGCGTTGCAGCCGGCTGCCAAGCGTAGGAAGGAAGACGATTCGCATGTCAGATATCTTCCATTCGCCGGCGACGCGCCCACGCGCCGCGTGGTGCTGGCCTGGCGCCGCAGTTTCACGCGCTACGAGGCCATCGCCGCTCTGAGGAATGCCATCTACGCCTGCGAACTGCCGGGTGTGATCCGCCTGTCCTGAGCTGGGTCAACCGGGCGCCACGGCTATGTCGGCCATAGCCAATGCGATGCGCGCAACGCGCACCGCAGGGTTACAGTGGCGGTCCGCTTACGTTTTCAAGCTGCAAGGAGAATCACCCCATGGCCAAGAGCAAGCCCCTCAAGCCTTCCGCCAAGCCCAAGGCTGCCAACCCCAAGATCGACAAGGCCTCGGTGACGGGCCGCACGTCCGCCCCGCCCATCGAGATCGGCATCGCCGACGCCTCGCGCGCCACCATCTCCGAAGGCCTCAACCGTGTGCTGGCGGATACCTTCACGCTGTACCTGAACACGCACAACTTCCACTGGAACGTCACCGGTCCGCTGTTCAATTCCCTGCACAACATGTTCATGGAGCAGTACACGGAGATGTGGAACGCCACGGACAGCATCGCCGAGCGCGTGCGTGCATTGGGCTTCCGCGCCGTGGGCTCCTACGCCGACTACAGCCGCCTGTCGCGCGTGAAGGATGCGCCGACCGAGCCCATCAAGGCGCTGGACATGGTGCGCGTGCTGGTCATCGGCCACCAGACCATCTGCGTGACGCTGCGCGAAGTGCTCAAGACGGCCGACGCGGCCGGCGACGACCCGACGGTCGACATGCTGACCCAGCGCCTGACCATCCACGAGCAGTACGCCTGGATGCTGCGTACCCTCCTCGAAGAGTAAGCCGCCCTCATGGGCTGCGCGCAGCGCGCGCGGCCTTGTCGGCCCGCGTTGCGGGCCAGCGCCTGCAGATCGGCGTCGCCGGCCTGCAGGCGTTCGCGTTTAAGCTCCCGCGGTGATGCGACTTTCAGACCGAATCCCCCTCTGGCTCGACCTCATCCGCTGGGATCGACCCGCCGGCTGGCTGCTGCTGCTGTGGCCTTCGCTGTCGGCGCTGTGGATCGCCGCGCGCGGCTTCCCGGGCTGGCATCTGGTGGCGGTGTTCACGCTGGGCACCATCCTCATGCGTAGCGCCGGCTGCTGCGTGAATGACGTGGCCGATCGCGACTTCGACCGCCACGTCAAGCGCACGGCCCGGCGGCCCGTGACCAGCGGCGCGGTCGGCGTGCGCGAGGCGCTGGTGCTGGGCGGTGTGCTGACGGCGCTTGCCTTCGGCCTGGTGCTCACCACCAACGCCGCCACCATCGCGTGGTCGTTCGCGGCGCTGGCCGTCACCTTGGCCTATCCGTTCGCCAAACGCCACGTTTCCATGCCGCAGGCGGTGCTGGGCGTGGCATTCAGTTTCGGCATTCCGATGGCCTTTGCCGCCGTGCAGGGCGGCGTGCCGCTGCTGGCCTGGGTGCTCTTGCTGGGCAACCTGTTCTGGGTGATCGCCTACGACACCGAGTACGCGATGGTCGATCGCGACGACGACCTGCGCATCGGCATGAAGACATCGGCCATCACGCTCGGCCGTTTCGATGTGCCCGTGGTGATGGCCTGCTATGCCGCGTTCCTGGCCGTGTGGTCGCTGGCCCTGCACTGGGGCGGCCTGGCGATGGGGCCATGGTTCTATGCGGGCATCGCTGTTGCCGCGGCGCAGGCGCTGTGGCATTACCGGCTGATCCGCCATCGCACACGCGAAGGCTGTTTCGAGGCCTTCCGCCTCAACCACTGGGTAGGCTTCGCGGTGTTCGCGGGCATCGTGCTCGATGCCCTCTGGCGCTGACCCGGCGCTAGACCGGCCGCTCGGCGCGGATCAGGCGGCGCCGAACTCGCGCCCAAGCTCTTCGGCCCGCTGGCGCGCCGCGTGCAGCGCACGCTCGAACAGCGGGCCCACGCGGTCGCCTTCCATCGACGTGATCGCCGCGTAGGTGGTGCCGCCCCTGGACGTGACGCGCTGGCGCAGCACGTCGGGCGCTTCGTCCGATGCGCGGGCCAGGGCCGACGCGCCCGCAAAGGTGCCCACGGCCAGGCGGTAGGCCTGGTCGGCCGGCAGCCCCATCTCGGTGCCGGCCCGGGTCATCGCCTCGAGGAAATAGAACACGTAGGCCGGGCCCGAGCCCGACAGCGCGGTCACGGCGTCGATCTGTGCTTCGTCCTGCACCCACAGCAGCTCGCCTGTTGGCCGCAGCACCTGCTCGACCTGCGCGCGCTCTTCGGCGGTCACGCTGGCGCGCGCGAACAGGGCGCTCATGCCCTGACCCACCAGGGCGGGAGTGTTCGGCATGCAGCGGACGATGCGTTCCGAGCCCAGCCAGGCGGCCAGGCTGTCGGTGGGAATGCCTGCGGCCACGCTCAGGTGCAGCGCCCTTTGCACGTGCGCGCGCGTCTGCGCCGCAGCCTCCTTCATGATTTGCGGCTTCACGGCCCAGACCACGATGTCGGCGCGCGCCAGCGCGGGGCTGGCCGCCGCATGGGTATGGATGGGCCACTGGCGCGAGAGCTTGTCGCGGGTTTCGTCGAACGGCTCGACGACATCGATGCGGTCGGCCGGCAGGCCCTGGCGGACCAGGCCGCCGATGATGGCGCCAGCCATGTTGCCGCCGCCAATGAAGGCGACGCGCAGGGCGGAAGAGGAGGGGGTTGGGGAGGAGTTCATGTGTCGTGTGCCCGGGAGGCTGGCCCCGGTGAGGCCTTCGGCCTGCGAGTCTAGTCCGTGCGGCATCGTCGGGGTTGGCCGACTAGGCCCTGTCACCGCCTTGCGCTACGCTTGTCCGCCTATGGAATACATCCTCGCCCTGGATCAGGGGACCACGAGTTCTCGCGCCATCCTGTTCGACCGGTCCGGCCGCGTCGCGGGTCTGGCACAGAAGGAGTTTCCCCAGCACTTCCCGCAGCCCGGCTGGGTGGAGCACGATGCGGGCGACATCTGGCGCTCGCAGCTCGACGTGGCGCGCCAGGTGCTGCGCAGCAGCGGCGTGCCGGCACGCAGCGTGGCGGCGGTGGGCATCACCAACCAGCGGGAAACCACGCTGCTGTGGGACCGGCGCACGGGCGAGCCGGTGGCACGCGCCATCGTCTGGCAAGACCGGCGCACGGCAGCGCGCTGCGACGAGCTGGTGGCGGCCGGGCATTCGGCCCGCGTGCAGCGCGCCACGGGCCTGGTGATCGATGCGTACTTCTCCGGCACCAAGCTGGCCTGGCTGCTCGATCACGTTCCAGGCGCGCGCAGCCGCGCCGAGAAGGGCGAACTGGCCTTCGGCACCGTCGATGCCTGGTTGATCTGGAACCTGACCGGCGGGCCCGATGGCGGCGTGCACGCCATGGATGCCAGCAATGCGTCGCGCACGCTGCTGTTCAACATCCACCGCATGGCCTGGGACGACGACATGCTGGCGCTGTTCGATATCCCGCGCGCCGTGCTGCCCAGGGTCGTGCCTTCGTGTGGCGAGCTGGGCCGCACGCGTGCCTCGCTGCTGGGCGCGGCCTTGCCCATCACCGGGGTGGCCGGCGACCAGCAGGCCGCCACCTTCGGCCAGGCCTGCTTCGCGCCCGGGATGGCCAAGAACACCTACGGCACCGGATGTTTCATGCTGATGAACACGGGCGGGTCGGCCGTGGCCAGCCGCAACCGGCTGCTCACCACCGTGGCCTGGGCCGGGCCGCCGGGCACCGCAGCCTGCTATGCACTGGAAGGCGGTGTCTTCATGGCCGGCGCCACCGTCCAATGGCTGCGGGACGGGCTGCAGATCATCCGCAGCGCACCCGAGGTCGAGCAACTGGCGGCCAGCGTGCCCGACAGCGGCGATGTCTACCTGGTGCCTGCCTTCACCGGGCTGGGCGCGCCCGACTGGGACGGCCACGCACGCGGCACCCTGGTCGGCCTGACGCGTGGCACGACCCGGGCCCATGTGGCGCGCGCGGCGCTCGAAGCCATCGCGTTGCAGGTGGCCGATGTCTTCGGGGCCATGGCGCGGGATGCGTCGTTGCCACTGGCCGAGTTGCGGGTGGACGGCGGTGCCAGTGCCAACGACCTGCTGATGCAGATGCAGGCCGATGTGCTGGGCGTACCGGTGGTCCGCCCGCAAGTGACGGAAACCACGGCGCTGGGCGCGGCCTGTCTGGCTGGCCTGGGCGCGGGCTTCTGGCAGGGCGCCGACGAGCTGTCGGCGCGATGGGCGCTCGACCGCCGCTTCGAGCCGCTCATCGGCGCCGATGAGCGCCGGGCGCGGCTGGCCCGCTGGCGCGAGGCGGTCGAGCGGTCGAGGGGGTGGGCGCGTGACTGACGGCCAGAAGATCCCGCCGGCCCAGCCGACGCTGCGCGGGGCGCTGCTGGAGCGGCTGGCCACCACGCCGCGCTGGGACGTGGCCGTCATCGGCGGCGGCGCCACCGGGCTTGGCGTAGCGCTCGATGCCGCCTCGCGGGGCCTGTCGGTGGTATTGGTGGAGGCGCACGATTTCGCGAAGGGCACTTCATCGCGCGCGACCAAGCTGGTGCATGGCGGTGTGCGCTATCTGGCCCAGGGCAACGTGAGCCTGGTGCGGGAGGCGCTGCGCGAGCGCTCGCTGCTGCTGGCCAACGCGCCCCATCTGGCCCGGCCTCTGCCGTTCGTGATGCCGTCCTACCGGTTCTGGGAAACGCCTTTCTATGGCGCCGGGCTTGTGATGTATGACGCGCTGGCCGGGCGGGCGGGGCTGGGCTCCACGAGGTTCCTGGGGCGTGCCGACGTCGAGGCGCTGCTGCCCAACGTGCAATCTGCGGGATTGCGCGGAGGGGTTCTTTATTGGGACGGGCAGTTCGACGATGCCCGGCTGGCCATCGCGCTGGCGCGCACCGCGGCGCGCCACGGCGCGCTGCTGGTCAATCACTGTGGCGTAACCGGGCTGCTGCACGAGGGCGGGCGGGTGGCCGGCCTCACCTGCTGCGACAGCGAAACCCAGCGCGTGTTCAATGTGAGTGCCCGCTGCGTGGTCAACGCCGCAGGCGTCTGGGTGGACGAGGTGCGGGCGCTGGATGCGCAGGGCCTGGGACAGCGCGTCGAACCCATGGTGGCGCCCAGTCAGGGCGTGCATCTGGTGGTCGACCGCGAATTCCTGCCCACCGACCATGCGCTGCTGGTGCCCCGTACCCGCGATGGCCGTGTGTTGTTCGCCGTGCCCTGGCTGGGTAAGGTGGTGCTGGGAACCACCGACACGCCGCGCCACGATCTGGCACTGGAGCCGCGGCCCCTCGAGGAAGAGGTCGCATTCATATTGACGGAGGCCGCCCGCCATCTGGCCCGCGCGCCGACCCGGGCCGACGTTCGCAGCACTTGGGTTGGCCTGCGCCCGCTGGTCAAGCCGCCGACGGACGATGGCGAGAACACGCGCAAGATCAGCCGCGAGCACACCATCGTGGTGTCGCCCGGTGGTCTCGTCACCGTGACCGGCGGCAAGTGGACGACCTATCGCGCCATGGCCGAGGATGTAATGGAGCGCTGCCATGGCGCAGGACTGCTGCCTGCTAGCGCGAGCATGCCGGTCACAGGCCATTTGCCCCTGGTCGGCGGCGAGCATGTCATGCCAGACCACCCGGGTCTGGCCGCTGCTCCGGGCTGGCACGGCTACGGCACGGAGGCGCCCCAGGTGCAGGCGCTGACCGGTGGCGACTCGTGGCTGGCGGAGGGTCTGAGCGAGGCGATGGTGCGCTTCTCCATTCGATGTGAGTATGCGCGTACTGTCGAAGATGTTCTTGCCAGGCGGAGTCGTCTGTTGTTCCTGGACGCAGCGGCAGCTGCGCGCGCAGCCCCGCTCGTGGCGGCTCTGCTGCGGCAGGAACTGGGCGAGGGCCACGACCCGCGCCAGGGGGAATTCGAGGCGCTGGCAGAGGCTTACGGTCGCGTCGAGCCGTCCTGATCGACGAGGCACTTGACGCGCATTCGCCGGACTGCAATAATCGCCGGCTCTGCCCATTTTCGGGTGGAGTTTTTTCTGCCCATGAGGAGTCGCCGCAAGTGGTTTGCGGCGAGGACTGCGGGCCCAAGACTGGTCGGATGAGCCTTCGGGTGTCCTCCGATTCAAGTTGGGAATATTGAAATGATCCAGACAGAATCCCGGTTGGACGTTGCCGACAACACCGGCGCGAAGTCCGTGCTGTGCATCAAGGTGCTCGGCGGCTCCAAGCGTCGCTACGCCAGCGTGGGCGACATCATCAAGGTCAGCATCAAGGAAGCCGCTCCGCGTGGTCGCGTCAAGAAGGGCGAGATCTACAGCGCAGTGGTGGTCCGCACCGCCAAGGGCATCCGCCGTGGCGATGGCTCGCTGGTCAAGTTCGACGGCAATGCTGCCGTGCTGCTCAATGCAAAGCTGGAGCCCATCGGCACCCGCATCTTCGGACCGGTCACGCGCGAACTGCGCACCGAGAAGTTCATGAAGATCGTGTCCCTGGCTCCTGAAGTTCTGTAAGGACTCACCATGAACAAGATTCGCAAAGGCGACGAAGTCATCGTGCTGGCAGGCCGTGACAAGGGCAAGCGTGGCACCGTCACGCTGCGCAAGGATGACTCCCACCTTGTGGTCGAGGGCATCAACCTGGTCAAAAAGCACGCCAAGCCGAACCCGCTGAAGGGCACGACCGGCGGCATCGTGGAAAAGGCCATGCCGATCCACCAGTCCAACGTGGCGATCTACAACGCCGCCACCGGCAAGGCTGACCGCGTGGGCATCAAGCTGACGGACGACGGCAAGCGCGTGCGCGTGTTCAAGTCCAGCGGCGCAGAAATCAAGGCCGCCTGAGGGTTACATCATGGCTCGACTCCAACAGTACTATCGCGAAAAAGTGGTGGCCCAGCTGACTGAAAAGTTCGGCTACAAGTCGCCCATGGAAGTGCCGCGCATCACGAAGATCACCCTGAACATGGGTGTGTCCGAAGCGGTTGCCGACAAGAAGGTCATGGACAACGCCGTGGGCGACCTGACCAAGATCGCCGGCCAGAAGCCGGTGGTGACCAAGGCCAAGAAGGCCATCGCCGGATTCAAGATCCGCGAGCAGCAGCCCATCGGCTGCATGGTCACCCTGCGCGGCGTGCGCATGTATGAGTTCCTGGACCGCTTCGTCACCGTGGCCCTGCCCCGCGTGCGCGACTTCCGCGGCATCTCGGGTCGCGCGTTCGATGGCCGTGGCAACTACAACATCGGCGTCAAAGAACAGATCATCTTCCCCGAGATCGAATACGACAAGGTCGATGCCCTGCGCGGCCTGAACATCAGCATCACCACGACGGCCAAGACCGACGAAGAGTGCAAGGC
>JAGOCV010000265.1 GCA_017998575.1 Burkholderiaceae bacterium | reverse complement strand
CGCGCACATTTCAGGCTTTTCGGATTTTCATCAACGCCGAGCTTGAAGAGTTGCAACAAGCGCTAGAGGCCAGCCTGCACGTGTTGCGTCCGGGAGGAAAACTGGTGGTGATCAGCTTCCATTCGCTTGAAGACCGCATGGTCAAGCAGTTCATGGCGCGCCATTCGCGCGCCGTGGTGGACCGCCGCGTGCCTTTCGCCGAGCCCGCGCCCATGGCCCTGACTGGCCTCAAGCGCGTGATGCCTTCGGACGAAGAGGTCAAGGGCAACCCACGCTCGCGCAGCGCCGTCATGCGCGTGGCCGAGCGCACGGAGGCGCCGGCATGATCCGCCTGAACCTCGTGTTGCTGGCCGCCGTGATCGCCAGCGCCTTCTACCTGGTGCACACGCAGTACGAGTCGCGCCGGCTCTACACTGCGCTGGATCGATCACAGGCCCAGACGCGCAAGCTGGAGTCCGAGCACGAGCAGCTGCAGGTGCAGAAGCGTGCGCAGGCCACGCCGGCGCGTGTGCAGCTGCTGGCCTCGCGCCAGTTGCAGATGCGCCCGGTCACGCCCGGCATCACGCAGTACGTCACCGTGTTCGAGCCGTCGCAGCCGACGGCGGCCAATCCCGCGCCGGAGCGTTGAACATGGGTCGCAGCATCAACTATTCCGCGAGTCCCCTGCTGGCCAGCCGCACGCCGGTGTGGCGCAGCAAGTTCATCGTGGCCTCACTGGCCGTGGCCTTTGCCGGCCTGGCGGGCCGCGCCGCCTACGTGCAGGTGTTCGGCAACGACTTCTTCCAGCGCCAGGGCGAGGTGCGTTTCGCGCGCACGCTGGAGCTGCCTGCCAACCGCGGCCGCGTGCTCGACCGCAACGGGCTGATCCTCGCCTCCAGCGTGGTCGCGCAAAGCATCTGGGCCATTCCCGAGGACGTGGACCGTGCCGACCCCAAGCTGCGCCAGCTCGCCAAGCTGCTGGAGATGCCGCTGGCCGATCTGCGCAAGCGCCTGGGCGACGACGACAAGACCTTCGTCTGGGTCAAGCGCCAGGTGGATGAGCCGGTGGCCAAGGAGATCGCCGCGCTCGGCATCAAGGGCATCTACCAGCGCCGCGAGTACAAGCGGCAGTACCCCGAGGGAGAGGCGGCCGCCCACGTGGTGGGCTTCACCAACGTGGAAGACATCGGCCAGGAGGGGGTTGAGCTCGCGTTCAACCAGCAGCTCGCCGGACGCAGCGGCTCGCGCCGCGTGATCAAGGACCGCCTGGGTCGTGTGGTGGAAGACGTGCGCGACGTGGTGCCGCCGGTGGATGGTCCCGACCTGCAGCTGTCCATCGACAGCAAGGTGCAGTACTTCGCCTACCAGAAGCTCAAGGACGCGGTGCTCGCGCACAAGGCGCATGCCGGCAGTGTGATCGTGCTCGACACGCTGTCGGGCGAGGTGCTGGCCCTGGCCAACTACCCCAGCTACAACCCCAACCGGCGCCAGAACCTCACGGGCGAGCAGTTGCGCAACCGCGTGCTCACCGACAGCTTCGAGCCCGGTTCGACCATGAAGCCCTTCATCGCCGCGCTGGCGCTGGAGAAGGGCCTGGTTACGCCCAACACCCCCATTCACACCGCGCCTGGCCGCATCACCATCGGCGGTTCGACGATCAGCGATTCGCACCCGAACGACGTGCTGACCGTATCGCAGGTGATCCAGAAGTCGAGCAACGTGGGCACGGTCAAGATGGCCATGCAGATGAGCCCGCGTGAGATGTGGGAAACCTACGCGCAGGCCGGCTTTGGCCAGAAGCCGCAGGTACCGTTCCCCGGCGCGGTCACCGGCCGGCTGCGGCCCTACAAGACCTGGCGCCCGATCGAGCAGGCCACCATGAGCTACGGCTACGGCCTGTCGGCCTCGCTGTTCCAGCTGGCGCAGGCCTACACCATCTTTGCGCGCGACGGCGAGCTGATCCCCCTGACCTTGCAGAAATCTGACACCCAGACCGCCGGTGTGCGCGTGTTCAGCGCCAAGAACTCGATCGCCGTGCGCCAGATGCTGGGCCTGGCCGCCGGTCCGGGCGGCACCGGCTCGCGCGCGCAGACCATGGGTTATTCGGTGGGCGGCAAGAGCGGCACCGCGCACAAGCAGGAAGGCAAGGGCTACGCCGACAAGAAATACCGCAGCTGGTTCGTGGGCCTGGCACCGGTGGAAGCGCCGCGCATCGTGGTCGCCGTGATGATCGACGAACCCAGCAACGGGCAGTACTTCGGCGGCCTGGTGGCCGCACCGGTGTTCAGCGAGACCGTGCAGCAGACCCTGCGCATCCTCGGCGTGCAGCCCGACATGAACGTGAAGCCGCAGATCGTCACGCACGTGGTGGAGGAGTCGTTCTGATGCGCACGATCCACCAGCCCGAGGCTGTGGCCGACTGGCTGCGCGAGCGCGGCGTGCGTGCGATGCACTGTGACAGCCGCCGCGTGGGTGCGGGCGATGCCTTCGTGGCCTGGCCGGGCGCGGCCACCGACGGGCGCCGCTTCGTCGCGGGCGCCATCCAGGCTGGCGCCGTCGCGGCGCTGGTGGAGCAGGACGGGGCGCAGGCCTACGGTTTCGACGACGAGCGCGTGGTGGCGGTGCCCGGCCTCAAGGCCACGGCTGGCGCGATCGCCAGCGCGTTCCACGGTACGCCAAGTGCCTCCCTCGACATGGTGGCCATCACCGGCACCAACGGCAAGACCTCCACTGCGTGGTGGACGGCGCAACTGCTGTCCTTCTGCGCCATGCCCTGCGCGGTGATCGGTACCCTGGGCATGGGACGCCCTCCCCAGCCCGGCCGGGCGGACGGCCCTCTGGTGGCCACCGGGCTGACCACGCCGGACCCGGTCATGCTGCAGGCCGAACTGCGCCGCTTCGTCGACAGCGGCCTCAAGGCCTGCGCCATCGAGGCTTCGTCCATCGGCATCGTCGAAGGCCGGCTCAACGCCACGCAGTTGCGCGTGGCCGTGTTCACCAACTTCACGCAGGACCACCTCGACTTCCACGGCAGCATGGAGGCCTACTGGACCGCCAAGGCCGGCCTGTTTGACTGGCCGGGCCTGGCCAGTGCGGTGGTCAACATCGACGACGCGCGCGGCGCCGATCTGGCTGCCACGCTGGCCCAGCGGGGGCTGGACCTCTGGACGGTCGGCATCGAGACCGGCCACCACGGCCAGGCACGGCTGTTCGCGCAGGACCTCGCCTTCACCCACAACGGCATGGCTCTTCAGGTCGGCGAGCGCGACGCAGGCGGCCGGACCCTGGCCCAGCACGCCCTGAGCCTGCCGCTGGTGGGCCGCTACAACGTGTCCAACCTGCTGTGCGTGCTCGCCAGCGCGCGCGCCCTGGGCGTGCCCCTGGCCGACGCCGTGCGCGCCTGTGCCGTGCTCACGCCGGTGCCCGGTCGCATGGAACAGGCTGCGGCCGGCGCGTCTGCCCAGCCGCTGGTGCTGGTGGACTACGCGCACACGCCCGACGCGCTCGAAAAGGCCTTGCAGGCCTTGCAGCCGGTGGCCCGCCAGCGCGGTGGCGCCCTCTGGGTGGTGGTCGGCTGCGGCGGCGATCGCGATGCCGGCAAGCGCCCCCTGATGGCGGCCGCTGCTGAACGCGAAGCGCAGTGCCCGGTGTTCACCAGCGACAACCCGCGCAGCGAGGACCCGCTGGCCATCCTGCGGCAGATGTTGGCCGGTCTCACCGCGCCCGATGCCGCGCTCGTGGAGCCCGATCGCGCACAGGCCATCGCCTTGGCGGTCGCACGCGCCGAGGCGCGCGACGTGGTGCTGATCGCCGGCAAAGGCCACGAGGACTACCAGGACGTGAAAGGCGTGAAGAAACCGTTTTCCGATCTGCTGCAGGCGCGCGCCGCGCTGGCGCAACGCCGCGACACAGGGGCACCCGCATGAAGACCCTGGGCCAGCTCCTGTCACAGCTCGAAGGCGCCCGCGTGGTCGGTCAGCCCGAGCGGCCGTTCACCCGTGTGCATACCGACACCCGCAGCCTGCAGCCGGGTGATCTGTTCGTGGCCTTGAAGGGCGAGCGTTTCGATGCGCACGATTTCCTGCCGCAGGCCGCAGGGCAGGGCGCGCTGGCCGCCATCGCGCACCAGGGCCTGGCCGAAGCCGGTCTGCCCGGCGTGGAAGTGCCCGACACCCGGCGCGCCCTGGGCGAGCTGTCGCGCCGCTGGCGCAGCCAGTTCGATCTGCCGCTGATCGCCGTGACCGGCAGCAACGGCAAGACCACGGTCACCCAGATGGTCGCCTCCATCCTGCGCGCGGCCGCGGGTGAGGCGGCACACGCCACGCAGGGCAACTTCAACAACGACATCGGCGTGCCGCTCACGCTGCTGCGCCTCACCGCCGCCCACCGGCTCTCGGTGGTGGAGCTGGGCATGAACCACCCGGGCGAGATCGCCGAACTCGCCGCGCTGGCGCTGCCCACGGTCGCGCTGGTCAACAACGCGCAGCGCGAGCACCTCGAGTTCATGGCCACGGTGGAAGCCGTGGCGCGCGAGAACGGGCAGGTCATCCAGGCGCTGGGCGTCGATGGCGTGGCCGTGTTCCCCTCCGACGACACCTACACCCCTCTGTGGCGCGAGTTCGCCGGTGCGCGGCGCGTCATCACTTTCAGTGACCACGACGAAGCCGCCGATGTGAAGGCGCTCAAAACCGCGTGGGCCGAGGGCGCGTGGGCGTTGAGCTTCCGCTCCCCGCTGGGTGAAGCCGCCGTGCGCCTGCGCATCGCCGGCCGCCACAACGTGCGCAACGCCCTGGCGGCCGCTGCCTGCGCCCTGGCCGCCGGTGTGCCGCTGGACGCGGTGGTGCGCGGCCTGGACGCGTTCGAGCCGGTCGGCGGGCGCTCGCGAGCGCTGGCGCTGCGCGTGAACGATCGGCATGTCACGCTGATCGACGACACCTACAACGCCAACCCCGATTCGGTCCGCGCCGCCATCGATGTGCTCGCCGAACTGCCCGCGCCGCGCCTGCTGGTGCTGGGCGATATGGGCGAAGTCGGCGAACAGGGTCTCGCATTCCACGACGAGGTGCTGCGCCATGCCCTGGCGCGCGGCATCGAGGCCGTGCACGTCGCCGGCGACTGGATGCGCCAGGCCAGCGCGTCGATGCCCCAGGTCATCCACTGGGTCGAGGTGCCGGCCATGGCCGGCGCCGTGTGCGCCGCCGTGACCGACGACCGGCCGGTGTACCGCAGCGTGCTCGTCAAGGGCTCGCGCTTCATGCGCATGGAACGGGTGGTGCAGGCGCTGCAGGCGCTCGACCCCGCTCAAACAAGAGACAAGAAGGACAACGCCCATGCTGCCTAGCCTGGCCCTCTGGCTGCAAGGCCTGTCACCCGAATTCGGGTCCCTGCGGGTGTTCCAGTACCTGACGTTCCGCGCCGTGATGGCGGCGATGACCGCGCTGCTGGTTGGCCTGGTGGCGGGTCCGTATTTCATTCGGCGCCTGGCGGCGCTCAAGATCGGTCAGCCGATCCGCGAATACGCGATGCAGACCCACCTGAGCAAGGGCGGCACGCCCACCATGGGCGGCGTGCTGATCCTGTTCTCGATCGCGCTGTCCACGCTGCTGTGGTTCGACCTGACCAACCGCTTCGTGTGGATCGTGCTGCTGGTCACCCTGGGCTTTGGGGCCATCGGCTGGGTGGACGATTGGCGCAAGGTCGTCCACAAGGACCCGGAGGG
>JAGOCV010000015.1 GCA_017998575.1 Burkholderiaceae bacterium | reverse complement strand
GCAGGGCTGGGATCCGACGGCCTCGTTCCTCGACCTCAAGGGCGCCGAGAACCTGCCCGATACCGATCCGCGCGCGCAGAAGCTGCTCGAACGCATCCGCGAGGTGTGGGACAACGCGCCCGTGGTGCAGCAGCTCGAAGGGCGGCAGGGCCGCATCCCCGGCTACCTGGTGCCGCTGGAACAGGGCAAGGACGGCCTGCGCGAATTCCTGCTGGTGCCGTACTTCGGCGCCTGCATCCACACACCGCCGCCGCCGGCCAACCAGATCGTGCGCGTGCGTTCAGCCAAGCCGGTGAAGGGCCTGCGCACCATGGACGCGGTGTGGGTCACGGGCACGATGCACATCGAGCGCTCGGATTCGTCGATGGGGGTGTCGGGCTACGCGATGTCGGCCGAGCGGGTGGTCAAGTATCCGCAGGCGCGCTGAGCGCTGCGTGCCGCGCAGCAAACCTTCAACGCCTCTTCAACGCCCCCAGCAGGTTGTTGTAATCGTCCGTCCACACCGCCTGCCCGTCGCGGGCCTCGATCGTGCTGGCGCGCTCGCTCACGGCCGGGTCGTCCAGGAAGGCCTGGCTGCGCGTGACCAGGATGTAGTCGGTGCTGCTCTGCCAGTGGTTGGCGGTGTCGGGGTCGTCGTCCACCTGCGCGGCCAGCACGCCTGCGTCGGCGGCCAGCTGGCCGGCGATGGGGCCCAGGGCCAGGTGGCGGTTGCTGACGTGGAAGGCGACCACGCCGCCGGGTGACAGGTGCTGCAGGTACAGCGCCAGCGCCTCGCGCGTCATCAGGTGCACGGGGATGGAATCGCTGGAAAACGCGTCCACCACCAGCAGGTCGAACTGCTGCAACTGGCCGTCGTCGGCTTCCTGCTCCAGCGACAGGCGGGCATCGCCCAGCACCGTCTCGATCTTCGCGTCGGATTCGCGCAGGTAGCTGAACGCGGTGTTGGCCAGCGCGATGACTGAGGGATTGATCTCGTAGAAGCGCACGGTGTCGCCGGGCCGGCCCCAGGCGGCCATGGTGCCCACGCCCAGTCCGATCACGCCGATGCGCAGCGGGCGGTCCTGGCCGCGCAGCGCCGACACCGCCACGCCCACGCCCGAGGTGTCGGAGTAGTACGAGGTGGCGCGGCGGCGCAGCGCTTCGCCGGAGTACTGCTCGCCATGGGCGATGACGCCGTGCAGCAGGGCCCAGCGGTGCCAGTCGTCCTGCGGCTCGCCGTACTCGACGATGCGCAGCACGCCGTAGAAATCACGTTGCACCAGCAGCGCGCCGCTCTTGATGTAGTCCACGTAGTACTGGCCCAGCCAGATGCAGCATGCGGCGGCCATGCCCGCGCCCAAGGCGCCGGCGGCGGGGACCGAGCGGCGCAGCCAGCCGATGGCGAGGGCCAGGAAGGCCGCGAGGATGGCGATGGAGGGCAGCACGTCGGTCACCGCCAGTTCCAGGTTGCGCTGGAAGTACCACGCGAATGCCAGCACCAGCCCGGCGGCCACCAGCACCAGGCGCCAGTCGAGCAGGCGGCGCGCCACCCACCACAGCATCAGGCAGACGGCCACCAGCGCCAGCGGCAGCTCCCACATCGCGTCGAAGATGCGCGGCGCCACCAGCCCCACGAAGAGGCCGCCCAGCGCGCCCCCCAGCGAGATCATCAGGTAGAAGCGCGTGAGCCATGCGGGCGCCGGCCGTGCGCGCACCAGCTCGCCATGGCAGAACATGCAGACGGCGAACAGGCCGGCCGCATACACCACGACCAGATACTCGATGGACATGACGCGGTCGCCCGAGCGCAGCAGCCAGGCCATCACCGGCGCCAGCACGATGACGGCGGGCCAGAACAGCCAGCGCCGGTACCAGCGGTCGCTGTCGAAGCACAGGATGAAGGTGAGCAGGTACAGCGCCAGCGGCACGATCCACAGGAACGGCACCGAGGCCACGTCCTGCGTGATGTGCGCCGTCACGGTGAGCAGTGTCACGGTGCCCAGCGCGGCCAGCGCCAGCCACGTGAGGTAGCCGCCCAGGCTGGGCGTGCTGATGGCGGCCAGGCCGGTGTCGGGCGTCGCGTCGGTCGCGGCCGGTGCGGGGGGCGCAACGGCGCGCTCGCGCAGCCGCCGTTCGGTGCGCCATGCGGCGGTGATGACCAGCGCCGCGAACACCAGGAAGCCGCCCGACCAGGCCCAGCCCTGCGTGCGCAGGCTCACATAGGGCTCGAGCACGAAGGGGTAGGCCACCAGCGCGGCCAGCGACGCCAGGTTGGACAGCGCGAACAGCCGCCACACGCGCGACTGCCGCGCATCGCCCGCATGCGCCGCCGCGAACCAGCTTTGCACCAGCGGCCCCGTGGTGGACACGCTGAGGTAGGGCAGGCCGATGGTGATGGCCAGCAGCGCGAGGATGCGCAGCGCGGGCTCTTCCTCGCCGCTGGGCTTCCAGGCGGCGTCGGGAATGATGGGCAGCATGGCGCAGGCCGCCAGCACCAGCACCGTGTGCACGATGGCCTGGCGGCGCGGCGCCAGCCGCGAGAGGCGGTCGGCATAGATGTAGCCGGCCAGCAGCACGAACTGGAAGAACACCAGGCACACCGTCCACACGGCGGCCGTGCCGCCGAACCACGGCAGGATCTGTTTGGCGATCAGCGGCTGGATCAGGAACAGCAGGAAGGCGGAAACGAAGATCGTGGCGGCGTAGAGCATGCGCGGTGTCGTTCTGGCAATGTGCCGCCCGCGTGCCGGGCGGCATCCCCGCAGGCTTTATACCCGCAGGCCTGCGCGTTGCCGCGATGGGCCACCACCACCACGGGTCAAAGCGTGCGAACCGCACACGGCGTGCGTGCTGGGTGTGGCGCGGGGCTCAATGCCGCTCCAGCCACAGGCAGGCTGCCAGCACCCGCGCGTCGAGACCGGCAGGCCCCGCCACTTCGAGGTTGGCACCGGCGATCGGCCGGCCCCGGGCGTCGCGTGCGCAGGGAAAAGAGCACGCCGCCAGCGACAGCGCGGGCGCCAGGCGCGCGTTGTCGCCGTAGTAGTTGGTGGCGAACACCGCGTCGCCCGCATCGAGCCGGGCCGGTGGCTGCAGCGTGCTGGCATGCAACAGCAGCGGCGCGCCGGCGCGCGCCAGCCGCTCGCGCAGTGCATCGGCGAGCACGGCCAGGCGCGCGAGCGCCGGGGCGGCCGCTGGCGCGTCGGGCGCGGGCGGCGTGAACAGCGCGCGCGCGGCCGGCGTGGCGATACGCGTCTGCAGTTCGTGCGGCGGCAAAGGCTGGCCGCGCGCCGCCAGGTCGGCCGAGAGATCGGCCAGGCGCGAGGCTGCACCCACCACCTTCTGCAAGGCGATGGCCTCGACCGCCAGATCGTCCAGGTCGATCGGCACCAGCCGCACCCCGGCCGCCTGCCAGCGCGCCAGCACGGCGTCGTGCGCCGCGGCCAGTGCCGGGTGAAGTGGCCCGGCCATGCGTCCCTGCACGCGCGCGAGCACGGGTGGGTGCGTGCACGCCTGCACGTGTTCGCCCGTCACGGCCTGGTGCAGCAGCACCAGATCGGCCACGCTGCGCGCCATGGGGCCGGGCGTGTCGAACGCGCGCGTGAGCGGCGCGATGCCCGCGCCCGGATACGTGCCCGTGGTGGGCCGGAACCCGGCCACGCCGCAGAACGATGCGGGAATGCGCAGCGAGCCCGAGTTGTCGGTGCCCAGCGCCAGCGGCGCCAGGCCCGCAGCCAGCGCGGCGGCGCTGCCACCGCTCGATCCGCCGGCAGTGTGGCCCGGGGCGAGCGGATTGGCCACGTCGCCAAAGCGTGGATTGCGTGAGGTGCCGCCTGCGCCCAGCTCGTCCATGTTGGTCTTGCCCAGCAGCAGCGCGCCCTGGTCGGCCAGCCGTTGCCACACGGGCGCGGCGAGCGGCGCAATGCGCTCCGGCAGCACGCGGCTGCCGGCGGTGGTGGGAAAGACGGGCGTGTCGATGTTGTCCTTCACGGCAACCGGCAGGCCGTCGAGCAGGCGCTCTGTACCATCGCGGCGCCGCGCGCGCGCGTCGGCCGCGGCGGCCTCGGCCAGCAGGGCCATCGGGTCGTGCCACGTGAATGCGTGGCTGCCGCGCGCGGCCTCGATGCGGCGGGCGAAATCGCGCGCCACGGCCGCGCGCGACAGCCGGCCCTCGTGCAGGGCGCGCAGCAACGCGCGGGCGCTGTCCGCATCGTGTGCGGGCAGGCCCGGCGGGGGCGCGTCACCGGGTGGGCCGGCGGCGTGCATGGTCGGCGGCCTCAGTCGCGCTGGATCAGCTCGATCTTGTAGCCGTCCGGGTCTTCGATGAAGGCGATCAGCGTGGCGCTGTGCTTCATCGGGCCCGGGGCGCGCGTGATGTTCACGCCCGCCTCGGCCAGCTCGGTGCAGGTGGCGTAGATGTCGTTCACGGCGATGGCGATGTGGCCGTAGGCCGTGCCCAACGCGTAGGGCTCGGGCTGGTCCCAGTTGTGCGTGAGCTCCAGCACCGTGTTCGACTCTTCCGCGCCGTAGCCCAGGAAGGCCAGCGTGAAACGGCCGCCCGGGTAGTCCTGCCGCCGGATCAGTTGCATGCCCAGGGCGCCGATGTAGAAGTCGAGCGAGCGCTGCAGGTCGAACACGCGCAGCATGGCGTGCAGGATGCGCGTGGGCCGCTCGGCCAGGTCGAGCCGCTGCTCGGGGCGCGCCGCGGTGTCGAGCTCGTAGTCCATGGCGGCCGTGTCAGCGTGCGGCGATGACGTCGATCTCGACCTTCCACTCCGGCTTGACGAGCGCGGTCACGTAGACCAGGGTCGAGGCCGGCTTGTGGCCGTCGAGCACGGCGGTGCGCACCTTGACGAACGCGGCGTAGTCGGCCGGATCGGTCAGGTAGATGGTGGTCTTGACGATGTCCTTGAGCGTCATGCCCGCCTCGGCCAGGATGGCTTTCACGTTGTTCCAGGCCTGTTCGGTCTGGGCCGTGAAGTCGGCCGGGGCCACGCCCTTGGCGTCGATGCCGATCTGGCCCGCCACGTAGAGCGTGGCGCCAGCGCCTTCGACCTTGATGCCGCTGGAGTAGGCGCCAGGCTCGCCGCCCATGGATGCGGGATTGATGCGGGTGGTGGTCATGTGTGTCTTTCCTTTGGGTTGCGAAAACGGATAACGGGAGAGAGAAGAAAAAGAACGGCGCCTGTCAGCGCAGCGCCGCCTGTGTGCGCCGCGCCGAGACGAGTCCCAGCAGCACGGCGGCGAAGCTGCCGGCGATCAGCAGCGTGCTCACGGTGGCGATGGTCGGGTCGATCTCGTCGCGCAGCGACGAGAACATCACCTTGGTGACGGTGGAGTTCTCGCCGCGCGAGATGAACATCGAGATCACCACCTCGTCCAGCGAGGTGACGAAGGCGAACAGCGCGCCCGACACCACGCTGGGCCTGATCTGCGGCAGCGTCACCTGCAGGAAGGCCGAGAGGCGCGTGCAGCCGAGGCTGCGCGCGGCCAGCTCCTGCGTGCCGTCGAAGCTGCGCAGGCCCGCCAGCACGGTGAGCACCACGAAGGGCAGCGCCAGCATGGTGTGCACGGCCACCAGCCCGGGCAGCGAGCCCAGCACGCCGGCGCGCGCGTATACGTAGAAGATGCCGACGGCCAGAATGATGTTGGGCACCATCAGCGGCAGCAGGATGACGGTGCGCGCCTGCCGCAGCCACGGGTGCGTGCTGGCGTTGAGCGCCCAGGCCGCGGCCGTGCCCAGCGGCGTGGCCACCAGCGTCACGCACACGGCCACCTTCAGGCTGGTGAGCAGCGAGCCGTACCAGTCGGGCGAGGTGAAGAAGCGCTCGTACCAGCGCAGCGACCAGTCCTTCGGCGGAAAGTCCAGGAAGCGCGAGGCCGAGAACGACATCGGCACCACCACCAGCACCGGCAGCACGAGGAACAGCACGATCAGCGCGGCCACGGCGTAGAGCCAGAGGCGGCGGCGATGGGGGACCAGCGGGGCCATGAAAGAGGAAGACATATCGTTTGCCTCGGATGGTCAGGTCGTGATGGCGCGATGCAGGCCAGGGCACCCGCGGAACCGGCTTAGCCGGGCCGCTGGGTGCGCCCCCTCGAGGGGGGATTCGGCTACACGCAGTGAGCAAGAAACGGGGGTGGGCGTATTCATCTGTAGAACAGGCGTTCGAGCGACATGAAGCGCGTCACGATGGCGAAGATCGCCAACACCCCGCCCACGAACAGCACGCCGGCCGCGCTGCCCGGACCCCAGTTCATGTTGCGGCTGATGTCGTGTTCGATGGCGATGGCCATCACGATGGACTTGCCGCCGCCCAGCAGCGCGGGCGTGATGTAGAAGCCCAGGCTCATCACGAACACCAGCACGCAGCCGGCGGCCACGCCCGGCAGGCTCTGCGAGCCTGGAGCCCGCCGACGTGGCGACCGGCCCGCGCTTTTCCGATCCGCTGCTGATCCTGCGCGCGGCGGTGGCCGGGCGCGGCATGGTGCTGGGCCGCAGCATGCTGGTGCACGACCACCTGCAGTCGGGCCGCCTGGTGGCGCCTTTCGCCGAGTGGGTCAAACCCATCCTCTCGTCCTACTACCTCGTCAGCACGAAGGAGAAGGCCGCGCTCGACCGCGTGGCCGTGTTCCACGAGTGGATCCTGGAAGTGGCCGCGCGCGAAGCGCAGGCCGGACCCCTGGTGCAGGCCGAAGAACGGCTGCAGGACGCGGAGGGGTTCTGAGGCGGGGCCGCGTGCGTCAGGGCGGCAGGCTTGTCGACGACGCGTTCGTCAGGTGGTTGAGGCCGCGGCCGCGCCAGTCGGCCCCGCAAGCGCGATCTTGCCTGTGTTGATCGCGTATAGGCACAGTCGGAGATATTTTGCGACTATGCGTTTATCAATGTTGACGCCGTTGTTCTTCAACTCCTGAAAGATGGCTGAAATCGACTCCTTCGAGTCAGTGCACCAGTCGGGATGTGCCAGCAGCGTGTCCAGCACGCGCGACAGTTGATTCGTTCCCCTTGATCCCTCACTGCGCAATCTGACTTCGTCCGCGAGCATTTTGAAAGCGCTGAACCAACCTTGTGCGGCGGTTTCTGAGAGCCGCGGGTGTATACCGAAGTCGGGATGTGAAACGATGTCCGTCCATGCCTCTGAAGAGAGGTCCGGATGAGTGAAATAGTGGTCGAGAAGAGTGGTCGTCCTCTCGGTATTGGGCGGATTACGTACGCCGAGGCCGTCGATCTGTACAAGACCTTGCTCGTTCATGGCGCGCAGCAGCGTTCTCGCCTTCATCAAAGTGGAGACTGCAATCTTGTCACCCGCGCGGGTGCTATCTTCTGAAAGTTCCTCGTTGGATTTGCTGGGGTTGGCCGTGACATATCGGTACGCCTTTGCCATCTCCGTCTCGGCATCCGACTTCCATGCGCGCAGGTAGTCAACGAGATTGGTAGCGGTGGATAGTGAACAGCCGCTTTCGTTTCGGAGCGCTTCGATGAACTCCATTCTTTTGAGCTTGTCCCCGCCATTGGCGTAGATCTCCACTGCAGCACGGGTGAAGTCGTTGCTGTCAGTGACCGGCCTGCCCTGATCAGGGCCAGGCGCGGTCGTCGTAGCCGCGCCTCCATCGTTGTTCGTGGACGCCGGCGCACGGGTGCCCAGACGCGCCGCCAGTGAATCCAGCAGCGGCTCGATGCCTTCAGTTACTCCTTTCTGCAGATCGGGCAGCTCGCACATCAGCTGGCCGGTGATCTCGTCGGGCAGGCTGTCTTTGTGAATGGCCGTGGCGATGAGGGAGCGGAGCTTCTCGGTATTGGGCCCCGCAAGACGCATCGACTCGACGAGCTTCTTCAGTTCAGCGGCTTGGTGGGCGTCGAGCGGCTGTTGCGCATTCGATGCTCCGCTGGACTGGAATGTGCCTTCGTCGTCCGATCGGCGCCGCTTGCGCGTCGCGTCGTGAGTGAGCAGCGGATGCGTCGGCGAGTTGCTGGAAAACGCGTCAGTCGAGGTTGTCGACGTGGTTTGAGTGTGCGTCTGCGTCGTTGTGATGGCTTGCAGAAGCGGGCTGGGCTGCAGGGTAGGCGAGTGGTTGAGGTTCATGGCGGTGCGGCGAGGTCGACGACCTGAATCTTCACCACGCGGGTACGCCCGCAGCCTATCCATCCCGAAGCGAACGCCTTGGGCGCGAAGTTTTCGGCGCGTGCCCGCACGTCAGCGGTGGCGTCACTGCCGCTGGCCCGCCCGACCCCCGCGCCGCCGCTGTAGAAGCAGCAGCGCGCCTAAAGCGTGCCGAAGTCGGTGAGGTAGAGCCGGTCCGTGCGCATGGTGCTGTCCTCGAACTCGATCTTGCGCACGGCAGCCTTGACGTCTTCGGGCGTGGCGCCGTCGCCGGCGCGCCGGCACGCTTCCGCGATGCGCATGATGGGCTGGCCCAGGTGCGCGGCCCAGTGGATCAGGCTCTGCGCATAGAGCGCGTGATCCATGGCGGGCAGCGTGACGGTGCCGTTGGCTGGCGGGCGGTAGTCCAGCTTCAGCCGGCCGTTGCGCACGGCGCGGCAGACCTGTCGCTCGCGCTCATCGAAGGCGGCTCGCAGCCGCAGATTGGGCGTGCCGTGACCGTGCAATGCAGCCATCATGGCCACCAGTTCGGTCGCGCCGGAGTCGGCGCCGAAGGGAATGGCCGGCTCGCCGACCAGCCGGAGGAGTTGGCTCAGGGCATCCATGTGTACGTGTGCGGCTCGGGTGATGGGCAGAACATAGCGCCGCCCCCGGCACGCCGATGTAGGCCAATTTCCCTCGTGCGTCGTGCGCCGTGGTTTTTTTCACACCGGCGCGCCGGCGTGTGCGTCACGCGCCCCGGTCTGCCGGCTCGGCCGCGTGGGCCGCACCGTAGCTGGCCACCTCGCCCAGCAAGGCGGCCATGGCGCCCGCGCCGACTTCGTCCTCCATCTCGCGCGTGGCGCGCCCCACGGCGCGGCCGAAAGCCGCCAGCCATTTGCGGCCGGCGGGCGTGAAGCGCACCACGCGCGCGCGGCGGTCGGCCGGGTCGGCGATGCGTTCCACCAGGGCCAGCGACTCGCACTGGTCGATCAGCTCGGTCATGGCCGCATTGGTCATGCCGGCGCGCCGCGCCAGCTCGGTGATGCGCGTGCCGCCCACGTCGAGGTGGCGGGTGAGGTTGACGTGGGCGCGCCGCGTCTGGTCGTGGCCGGCCTCGGCCATCAGCTCGAGCACGCGGGATTCGAACCGCTGCAGTGCCTGACTCAGCACGCGGCCGGGGTTGAGCCGGCGCCAGCCGAAGTCGCCGTGCGGATCGGTGGGTGAGGGCATGGGTATCTCCCGGTATTGCCTTGGCCTGAATGCTTAGGTAACCTGAATATCAGGCAATCATTCTAAAAAAGGAGACATCCTTGGACAACACGGCAAACCCTGACCCGGCAGGCGCCGCGCCCGTGCACGAGACCGACGTGCTGATCGCCGGCGGCGGCCCCTGCGGCCTCATGCTGGCGATCGAGCTGGGCCGGCGCGGCGTGCGCTGCCTGCTGGTCGAGCCCCGGCCCGGCACGGCCTTCAACCCCCAGGCCAACGCCACCCAGGCGCGCACCATGGAGCACTTCCGCAGGCTCGGCTTCGCCGACGAGGTACGCGCCCTGGGCATGCCGCCCGACCATCCCACCGACATCGCCTACTTCACGCGCTACGGCCGCCACGAGCTCGCGCGCATCCGCCTGCCCACGGCGGCGCAGGCGGCCGCGCAGGTGCGCAGCCTGTCGGGATCGTGGAGCGCGGCCGAGCTGCCCCACCGCGTCTCGCAGAAGTTCGTCGAGGCCGTGCTGCACCGCCACGCCGCCGCGTGCCCCAGCGTGCAATTGCGCCACGGCTGGAAGCTCGCCGGCTTCGACGAGGTGGCCGCCGATTCATCCGGTTCATCCGGCTCATCGGGCGCGCACGTGCTCGCCACGCTGGAGCCGGTGGACGGCGGCGCGCCGCAGCGCGTGCGCGCGCAATGGCTGGTGGGCGCCGACGGCGCGCGCAGCACGGTGCGCCAGCGGCTGGGCATCGAATGGGGCGGCGTGACGGGCATCCAGCGCCAGTTCATGGGCGGGCGCATGTTCGCGCTCTACCTGCGCGCGCCGGAATTCCTGGCACGGCTGCCGCATCCGCGCGCGTGGATGTACGTGGCGGTCAACGCGCAGCGCCGCGCCTTCATGGCGGCGGTGGACGGCGTGGCGGAATTCGCCTTCCATGCCGCGCTGCAGCCTGGCGAAGACGCCGACGGCTGGACCGAGCAGGACGCGCGCCGCGTGTTTGCCGAGGCGTTCGGCGCCGAGGTGCCGATGGAGATCCTCTCGATGGGCACGTGGCTGGCCGGCCATGCGCTGGTGGCGCGCGAATTCGGCCGTGGGCGAGTGCTGCTGGCCGGCGACGCGGCGCACCTGTTCACGCCCACGGGTGGCCTCGGCTACAACACGGCGGTCGAAGACGCCGTCAATCTCGGCTGGAAGCTCGCCGCCGTCGTGCGCGGCACCGCGCTGCCGGCCCTGATCGCGAGCTACGAGGCCGAACGGCGTCCGCTGGCCGAGCGCAACACCGCCTATGCGCGCCGGTTCGCCGATTCGATCGGCCTGTTCGAGGCCACCCCCCTGCTCGACGAGGCAACGCCCGAGGGCGAGGCCGAACGCGCGCGCGCCACCCATCACCTCGACGCGCACGCACGGCTCGAATTCAACATCCCCGGCGTCACCTTCGGCGGGCGCTACGACGGCTCGCCCATCGTGGTGGCCGACGGCACCGCGCCGCCGCCCGACGAGCCCGGCCGCTATGTGCCCAGCGCCTGCCCCGGAGGCCGCCCGCCGCATGCCTGGCTGGAGGATGGACGCTCGCTCTACGACCTGTTCAACGCCGAGTGGACGCTGCTGGCGCTGGGCGACGACGCGCCGGATGCCCGGCGCTTCGAAGAGGCCGCGCGCGCACTGGGCGCCGACCTGCGCGTGGTGCGCCTGCCCCAGCCGGCCTTGCGCACGCTGTACGAGGCGCCGCTGGTGCTGATCCGTCCCGACCAGATCGTTGCCTGGCGCGGGACCGCGGCCGATGAGGCAGACCGCGTGTTGCGGCAGGTGCTGGCGCGCGACGGCGCCGCGGCCTGAAGCCTCTCAGGGGATGGCGGGCAGTTGCTGCAAGGCGGCCACGTGCATGGCCTCGCGCACCTGGCCGGCCAGCCGCGCCAGCGTGTCGCCGAAGCCGTCGGGCGCGCGGGCAGTCAGGCGCGCGCTGGTGCGCACGCGCGGCCGGGCGCTCCATGCGACGTGCGCGCCGCAATCCTGCAGTGCGCGCACCAGCGCCACGTCCTCATGGCAGGGCAGCGGGGCGAAGCCGCCCGCCCGCCGATAGGCCTGCGCGCTCACGCCCAGATTGGCGCCGTGAATGTGGCGGTGCTGATCGGCATCGCGGTAGTCGCGCTCGAAGCGCGCGCGCATCTCCTGCGCGAGGTCGTGCGTGCCCCAGTCGTCCACCTGCACGGTGCCGCACACGGCGTCGGCGCCAAGCGCCAGCTGGGCGGCCAGCCAGTCGGGCGCGACCTCGCTGTCGGCATCGGTGAACGCGAGCCAGCGCGCGCCGGCCGTCAGCAGCCGCCCGGCGCCAGCGGCACGCGCGGCGCCCACATTGCGTGCGCTCAGATGCAGCGCCGATGCGCGGTGCCGGCGCACCACGCCCGCCGATCCGTCGCTGCAATCGTCCAGCACCACCAGCACGCGCACGCGCTCGCCGGCCAGCGACGGATGTCGCGCGGCCCGGCGCAGCGCGAGCAGGCAGGGGCCGAGCAACGCTTCCTCGTTGTGGGCCGGCACCACGACACCGATCACGCCGCAGCCTCCGTGCGGGCGACCCATATGTCGAGCAGGAAATCGTCTTCCTCGTGATGCACCGAGGGCGGCAGGCCCTGCAGCGCCTCGGCCAGCCGCGCGTGGGCGAAGCCCGTGGCGCAGGCGCGGTCGCCGAAGGCGGGGCGATAGTGGCATGCGACCACGGTACCGCCCGGCGCGAGCGAGGCCACGCATCGCGCCGCCGCCACGCGCACGAGGGCGGGCTCCAGGTAGTACAGCCATTCGCTCAGCACCACCAGATCGAACGGCCCCGCAGGCCATTCATGCGGCAGGCGCTGCAGCGCCACCTCGACGCCCGCGCAGCCCTGGGTGGCGCGCTGCGCGATGCGTACCGCCGCCGGCGCGCCGTCGGTGGCCAGCAGGCGATCACAGCGCGCGGCCAGCTCCAGCGTGAGCCGGCCGGTGCCGCAGGCCGGCTCGAACGCCGAGCCGTAGCGCTCTGCCGGCAGGCTGGCCAGCAGCAGCGCGCGTTTGCGCCTCTCATACCAGCGCTGGTCGACACCCCACGGGTCGTCGCTGCGCGCATACAGCGTCTGCATGTGGGCCAGTGCGTTCACAGGAAGTACACCTCGTGCGGCCATGCCGCGCGCGCCAGCGCGCTGGCCCCCAGCACGGCGGGCTGGCGGGTGGAGGTGTCTGGCTGGGTCTGGCTGCGGAAGGCCGCCATGGCGCGGGCCTTGGCGCGCGATTCGTCCGCGGCCACCGCGAGCCGGCGCGCGCGTGCCCAAGGCAGTCGCGCATCGCCGGGCGTGGCCCAGTGCCAGGCCCACACGGGCACCTCGGCCAGCCGCGCGCCGGTATCGGCGGCAGCGCGCGCGGCGGCTTCACCCACGGCCTCATGGTCGGGATGGCCGTCGCCGCGCCACGTGGCCACCAGCAGATCGCCCGGGCGCAACAACGGCGCCAGCACGTCGCGCAGCGCGGCCACGTGACGGCCCACGGCGCCGTCCGGCAGGCCGGCGCGCAGCACGGCCGTATCGCCGGCCTGCAGCCGCATGAGCGCGGCGCGGGTTTCACGTGGCCGCGTGACCGCGAGATGCGCGGGCGGCCACAGGGGTGAGCCCGGATGGCTGGCCGTGCCGTCGGTGACTGCCACCACCTGCGCGGGTGTGCCGCGCAGTGCCAGGCGGCGCAACAGCGTGCCGCTGCCCAGGATTTCATCGTCCGGATGGGGCGCTGCGATCACCACGCGCGCACCCGGCGGTGCCAGGTCGTCGGTGTCGGTCACGGCGATGCCGTTCCATCCGTCCCAGCCCAGCCAGCAGGCGTCGGGCGTGCCCTCGCCATGGATCAGCGGCTGCGCTTCGCCACGCGGCAGGGGCATCACAGCGGCCATGCGGCAGGCTCCTGCAGTTCGCGGGCTAGGTGCGCGCCCAGCGCGGCCTGATCGCGCGCGCCGTGGCTCTGGCGCACGAACACGGGCAGGTCGGCCACGAGACGGGCCACGCGCGCGTCCTGGCACAGCGGGCCGGCCCCCAGCGCGCGCACGGCGTGCGCGACGACGGTATCGGCGCAGGTCTCGGCCGACAGGCGCGCGCGCAAAGCCAGTGTGTGAAGCGCGGCGGCGCCATCGCTGTCCGCCGCCAGCGCCAGCCGATCGATCTCGCGCGCGGTATCGCGCAACAGCGCGGCGCAGGCCGACAGCGCGGTGTCGATCGTGCCCAGATGCGCCAGGCGCGGATCGATGCCTGCCGCTGGCGGTGCCGTACTGGCCGCCGGGCGCAGCGCCAGCCGCGCATCGCGCGCCAGGCCCCAGGCGCCGCCCCACCAGCAGGCGGCAATGCCCGCGCCGCCGCGCCAGAAGCCCGGCCGCGCGGTGTAGTCGCCCGGCGCACCCACCTGCCAGCCCTCGGCATCCTCGAACACCACCTCGACGCTGCGCGTGCCCTGCATGCCGACAGCGCGCCAGCCTTCCTGCGTGACGCGCACGCCGGGCTGCAGCAGATCCACCGCCGCCAGGGCCGGGCGGTTGTCGTGCGTCCAGCCGCTCACGATCGCGTGCGAGAGATCGTGTGCGCCCGAGCACCACGCCTTGCGGCCGGCCAGCCGCAGCCGCACCGGCTCGTCGGGACGGGCGTCGCGCGCGCCGTGCAGCATCAGGCGCGCGGCGCGGGGCTCGGCGCACCAGGTGCCCCACAACGCGGGCTCACCCGACTGTCGCATCACGATGGGCGTGCCCAGCTCGGCCAGGATGGCCAGCGCATCGGTGTGGCCTTCGAACAGTTTGGCCAGCGACAGGTCATGCGCGGCGAGATGGGACAGCGCCTGCCACCGCTGCAAGGTGTGGCCCGCGCCGGGCTGCGGCAGGCGATCGAGCCGGCGCTGAATCAGCAGTGCGAGGGCTTCGCCGGCGCCCGCGCAGGCATCGAGTGCGGGCAGCGATGCGGCCCACGCACGTGTCCAGTCCATCGGCTCCAGCTGCGCATGCACAGGCTGCGCGCTGGCCACACGGTGAGGCGAAGGAAGGGCGGTGGCGAGTTGCATGAAGCGGGCGGTCTCTTGTGGTCTGTCGGGGTGGCAAGCCATCGTCGATGGCAAGGGGAGGACGCGCTGTCTGCCATGGCCGCCGCATGGCGTAGGACGCATCGCGCAATCCGCGCCGCCTGCGACAGGCGCTGCGGAAACCTGCCGTCACATGGGTTGCAAAAGCGCAGCGCATGGCAGCAGCCTGCCCTGCCAAGCTGCCGCATGGCGCGATGTGCGCAGTGCTTCAGACAGGATGACGATGGACTGGCTCGATTTCCTCCAGTGGCCCGCGATGGCCGTGACCGTGTTCGCCGCCTGGCTGGTGGCGTCGCGCTCCGCCGGCCGCCGCAAGTGGGGCTTCTACGTTTACGTGGCAAGCAACCTGTTGTGGTCCGCCTGGGGCTGGTACACCGGCGCCTGGGCGCTCATCGCCCTGCAGGTGGCGCTGTTCCTGATGAACGTGCGCGGCGCCAGCAAGAACCAGGATGGCGATACCGCAGACCGCGGCGCCGCGCGGACCTGAAGCGCCCTGGATCCCCTCCCTGCCGTCCCGGTATTCGAAAGGAACACGACATGACCCGTTCTCCCCTTGCCATGCAGCGCCTGGCGCTGGCCTGCGCCGCGCTCGGCGGCATCCTGGTGGCCGGTTGCGCGGCCCCTGCCGGCCCGGCCGCGCTGGCCGAACCCGCGCCCGGGCGCGGGCCCACGGCCGTCGCCCGCCTGCTCGACACGCAGGGCCGGCCCATGGGCGGCGCCTCTTTCACGCCCGCCGGCTCGGGTGTGGAGGTGATGGTGGAAGTGACCGGCGTGTCGCCAGGATTGCACGGCTTTCACGTGCATGAGAACGGCGTGTGCGGACCGGGCCCCGATGCGGCCACCGGCCAGCAGATCGCCTTCGGCGCGGCTGGCGGCCACTTCGATCCGGGCCAGGCACGCAGCCACGGCAAGCCCGGCCAGGCGCCGCATCAGGCCCACGCGGGCGAGCTGCCCAACATCGAGGCCCGGGCCGACGGCACCGGCACGCTGCGCTACCTGAGCCCGTGGCTCACGGCCGAGCAGGGCAAGCCCAACAGCGTGGTGGGCCGCTCGCTCGTGGTGCACGAGAAGGCCGACGACTACCAGGGCCAGCCGGCCGGCAATTCGGGCGGGCGCATCCTGTGCGGCGTGATCGTGCCCGCTGAAGCGCGCCCGCCGCGCGGCTGAGGCGCGTCAGGCCTCGCCCGGATCGCGCGGCACGCCGGGCCGCCGGCGTTGCGGGCGCAGGATGCGCGAGAGTTGGCCTTCCATCGCGCGCCGTGCGTCTTCGGCGCGCGACTCCAGTTGCCGCAGCTTGTCCAGATCATGGCGATCAGGCTCGTCGGTCAGCGAGTCGCGGAAGGTGGCGAGTTCGGCCTGAGCGTGGGTCCAGGCCATGTGGCGCGCGCGCCAGCCCTCGGAGGTGACGGCCGAAGCCGGCGAGGGCGCCGGCCCGTGTGTTCCCGCCTCGTCGCCGCGCCCACCGCGCCGGGGCATCGAACGGCCCGAGGCGAGATGGTCCTGCGCGGCGCGGGATGCGGCGTCGGCCGCCTCTTCCTCGCCGTCATGCGTGCCGCGCAAGGAATGCCACGCGCCCGGCTCCAGCCGCCAGGCACTGCGCCAGGTGCCGTTTTCCGTCCACACGAGGATGCCGACCTGCCGGCCGCCGTGATCCAGGCTGCGCAGCGGGCGTAGGGGCTCCAGGCTCATGTGCGGTTCCATCCCGGACAAGTATGAACAGCGCACACGCGGGCGAGGCCGGCGGTGACACCTTGTTCCGCGTGCAACGGCTGCATACAGCAGCACCCGCACACGCTGTTCAGTGGCGAAGGAATCGGCGGGCTGCGATGTCGCACCGGGCGATCCACCCGGCTCAGCCGCGGGCCACCCATTCGCGCACGGCATCGGCCGAGTGGCCCACCCGCGCCACCGCCTCGCGCACACGATCGGGTTCCACGCCCAGGCTCTGCGCCCATGCGGCGTACTCCTCGTCCTGGCGCGTGGTCACCTGGGGCAGCGGCTGGTCGAAGCCGACGTCGGCGTCTTCTGCAGACATGGTTCATCTCCTTGGGAATCGTTGGATATCGAAACTCGCTCCGATCCTGCGAAACCCCTGGCGTCTGCCCTGTAGGACGCGTGCGCTTTGTCGTGTCGCCGCTGTCTTCTTGCGGTGCACCGAGGGCGCGAGCCCTGTGCAACCGCGAACGATGCCGTCAGTCGGGCAAGGCGGTGTCCGACACGCCAGCGGCGTCCCGGCGGCACAGCATGGGCGGCTCCCGACGGACAACTTCCAAGTCGTCCTCTCACCGCCCCCTCCCAAAGGAACGACACCCCATGGCCTCACGTACCCCCGCCCCCGCCGGCAAGCCCTCGCGCTCGCCCCGAGCCACCGACAGCGGACCCGCGCGGCGCAACCCGTCGCCCGGCCAGGCTGATCGGACGGCCGACGTGCAGGCGCAGGAGCAGGCGCTGGCCGCCGCCATGCCGCACAACCCGCTCAAGGCCGGCGAGCATGGCTTCAGCAACGGCGTCGAGCCGCAGCCCGGCGCGCCCGCGCTGCGCCGGCCGCAGCCGCTGGCCGAAGCCAGCACGCTGTCCGAGTCCAACGCCACGCCCAAGACCGGCAGCGGCGCCACGCGCGGCGTCAATGCCTCCAACGCCTCGCTCGACCGCGTGCGCACCGACGATTCGGGCCAGCGCCTGACCACCAACCAGGGTGTGCCGGTGGCCGACAACCAGAACTCGCTGAAGTACGGCGTGCGCGGCCCCGTGCTGCTGGAAGACTTCATCCTGCGCGAGAAGATCACGCACTTCGACCACGAACGCATTCCCGAGCGCATCGTGCATGCGCGCGGTTCGGCCGCGCACGGCTACTTCGAGTGCTACAAGCCGATCAAGAAGCTCACGCAGGCCGCGCCGTTCCAGCAGGCCGGCAAGCGCACGCCGGTGTTCGTGCGTTTTTCCACCGTGGCCGGCGAGCGCGGATCGAAAGACACGGCGCGCGACGTGCGCGGCTTCGCCATCAAGTTCTATACCGAAGAGGGCAACTGGGACCTCGTGGGCAACAACATCCCGGTCTTCTTCATCCAGGACGCGATGAAGTTTCCGGACCTCGTGCACGCGGTCAAGCCCGAGCCGCACCACGGCATGCCGCAGGCGGCCAGCGCGCACGACACCTTCTGGGATTTCGTCTCGCTGATGCCCGAATCCACCCACATGCTCATGTGGGCCATGAGCGACCGCGCCATTCCGGCCAGCTACGCGACCATGCAGGGCTTCGGCGTGCACACCTTCCGCCTGGTCAACGCGGCGGGCGAGTCGGTGTTCTGCAAGTTCCACTTCAGCCCCAAGGCCGGCACGCATTCGCTGGTGTGGGACGAGGCCGTGAAGATCTCGGGCGCCGACCCCGACTTCCACCGCCGCGACCTGTGGGAGCGCATCGAATCGGGCAACTATCCCGAGTACGAGATGGGCGTGCAGGTGTTCACCGAAGAAGAAGCCGACCGCTTCAGCTTCGACATCCTCGACCCCACCAAGATCGTGCCCGAGGAACTGGTGCCCATCACCCCCGTGGGCCGCCTGGTGCTCGACCGCAACCCCGACAACTTCTTCGCCGAGACCGAGCAGGTGGCCTTCTGCGCCGCGCACGTGATCCCGGGCATCGACTTCTCCAACGACCCGCTGCTGGCCGGGCGCATCCATTCCTACGTGGACACGCAGATCTCGCGCCTGGGCGGGCCAAACTTCCACGAGATCCCGATCAACACGCCCCTGGCGCCGGTGCACAACAACCAGCGCGACGGTATGCACCGCCAGGCCATCCCGCGCGGGCGCGTGTCCTACGAGCCCAACTCGCTGGGCGGCGGCTGCCCGTTCCAGGCCGGCGCGGCGCAGGGCTTCGTGTCGGTGCCCGCGCGCATCGCCGCCAAGGAGGCGCAGGGCAAGGTGCGCGCCAAGCCCGAGAAGTTCGCCGACCACTACACGCAGGCCACGCTGTTCTTCGACAGCCAGAGCCCGGCCGAGCAGGCGCACATCGCCGCCGCCTTCCGCTTCGAGCTCTCGAAGGTGACGGTGCCCGCGATCCGCGAGCGCATGGTGGCCTCGCTGCGCAATGTGTCGCAGGCCCTGGCAGAGCAGGTGGCCGAGGGCCTGGGCATCGATCCGTTGCCCGCGCCCATGCCGCGCGCCTTGCCCAGGCCCGCGAAGCCCGAGGTCAAGGTGTCACCGGCGCTGTCGCTGCTGGCGCGGCCGGGCCAGGCCGGCATCCGCGCGCGCAAGGTGGCGCTGCTGGCCGCGCCGGGCGTCCACACGCGTGCGCTGCTGCAGGTGCGCGATGCGCTTCTGGCCGAAGGCGCCGTGCCGCGCATCGTGGGCCCGCGCATCGGCGCGCTGGCCGGCGCCGACGGGCGCAGCGTTCAGGCCGATGCCTCGCTGGAAAACGAGCCCGGCTTCCTGTTCGACGCGCTGGTGCTGCCCGATGGCGAAGCCGCCGTCCAGGCGCTGGCTGCCAGCGGCCAGGCGCTGGAAGCCGTGCGCGACCAGTTCCGCCATTGCAAGCCGATGCTGGTGATCGGCGCATCGTCCGCCTTGCTCGAACACGCGGGCGTGGCGGATGACGCGGCGTCGGACGAGGGCGTGGTCACCGCCGCGGCCGGCCAGCTGGCCGCGGCACTGCCCGCGTTCTTCGAGGCGCTGCAGGCCCACCGCCACTTCGAGCGCGAGACCGACCCGCCGATGGTGTGACGGACCGCAGGCGATGTTCACGCTGACCGTGCCGTGGTGGGAGCTGATCGCGCGCGTGGCCATCGTCTACGTGGCGCTGATCGTGCTGGTGCGCGTGTCGGGCAAGCGCACGGTCGGCCAGTTCACGCCGTTCGATCTGCTGATGGTGGTGCTGTTGTCCGAGGGCGTCTCCAACGGCATGCAGGGCGGCGAGGATTCGGTGGCCGGCGCGCTCGTCATCGCGGTAGCGCTGGTTTCGCTCAACCTGGGCGTGGCCTATGTCACGGCGCGCAGCCAGCGTGCGCACGACTTCATCGAAGGCGTGCCCATCCTGATCGGCCGTGATGGGCGCCTGTTCGACGACGTACTGCGGAGCAACCACGTGCCCGTCGCCGACGTTCTGCAGGCACTGCGAGAGGCCGATTGCGAGCTGCAGCAAGTGCGGCTCGCCTTCCTCGAAGCCGACGGCAAGATCAGCATCCTGAAAAAGCGCGGTTGAGCGCGGCCCGCCTGGGCGCGGGCGATGCGGTGAGCCCGATTCAGGCGAGCCGCGGGCGTTTTGCGGGAGGCTGGGCAGTGTCCGGAACTCTCTCGTACATGCCAGTAGGCCCGGCGGACCGTATCCGCGGATTCGCCTGCTTGCACAGCCTGGCCAGGTTGATGTTCACAGTGGAGGCGTTGATGCCCAACCCCAGTCCGTTCATGTCAGCGGAGCCGAACACGGCGAGCGGCAACGTTTCAATTTTCTTCAAGATCAGCTCGCGAATCTGCCCGTGCGAGAGGGCAGGTTGGCGCAGTCCGATGCGCTCATTTCCTTGGAGGTCATTCCACCGGATGAAAGTCCCGCTGTTCATCCGGACCGTTTTGGAAACCTCATTAAGGCGGCCTTGGACGCTGGACAGGAGCAGCCCGGCCGGGCCGGCTTGTTCTACCTCTCGCTGCAAGGACACAATTTTCTTGATTCTGATTCCCCAGATCAACGTGCGCCAGCGGGTCACCTCCTTGTCTGCAGACTTTGCTTCATGAATGCTGGGCCACGGGATGACGCCGTTGTTGTCCCGGCGCGTCTCCATGGACTGCTGATAGGCGTGGAGCCTCATGAGGTGCGGATTGTCCGCAAACGCGGTGGGGTCGACCTGTGTAGGTTGTTGCACATTTCGGCAGAGAGCTGCCACGGCGCGTTGGAATTGCGGCGTCGCATTGGAGAGCGCCACGACTGGCCGCATCGCGTCTGCGCTCGTGTCTGCCAGGTTGCCGAGATGATTGAGCTTCTCTGCGTAAGTCATGTTACTGACCGCCGGCGATTGCAGTTCTGCCAACAGCCAGGGTAGCGCGTCGCCGTCTGGCCACTGAATGTCAGCATCGCCCGCCGTGGTCTGCGGCTGCGCAACGGGTCGCGCCGGGGCCGCCGCTGGAGCCTGCAGGGTCGTCGCGGCTGTCGTGGTGGCGTCATCGGGAAGCTGGTTGATCTGCGCATGTAGATCGGCGACGTGATCGAGCTGCACTTGTCCGTCGAGGCAGGCCGTTGTGGCCGCCAGAATGGCGTTCAACAGGGGCTCATGCCCAGCGCCGCCATCATTGAGGTCAATAAGTTCAGTGAGGATTTCTCCCATCGCCTCAAGATGGCGTACAGCGCTGGGGTAGTCGCGGGCCTGCATCCGGTCCTGCGCCAGTTCCCATTGGTGGCGCATGTCGTGCGCTGGCGTGCCATGTCTGACGATGTTCGTCACCGGGAGCGCCTCCAGAGGTTGCACGATCTCTTGCTTCAGGAGATCGATGAAACGCTGCCACTCCTTGCGCTTGCGCGGTTGGTCGCACTGGTCGCACATCTGCTGCAGCTTGGCGTGCACCTGCGGCTGCAAGACGGACCGGTTGCTGATGCCGTCCAGGCTGGCCAGCGTCTCGAAGACAAACTGGATCGCCTGCTGGTTGTGCTGCCGTTCTTCAGGCTTGCCGATCTGCTCCTGCAGCGCGACCAGGCGCATTTTTACCTGGTCGAGCCGCTCGCGGGGTGAGAGGCCACTGTGGCCGAAGTTGCTGGCGTCGTAGACCAGCGGTGTCGACTGCTGGTAGGAGGCAGAGTTTGCGTCGGCGGTGGTGGCCCGCAGCGCGTTGAACGTCTGCATGCCATATTGCGGCGCAGGCTGTTGGGTCGTGACGTGATGGGTGGTCGTGGACGTGGACGTGGAGGATGTCGTGGTACCACTGGTGAGGGTGGACCACATGCCGCCCGGCTTACCTTGCGTGACGGATGGATGTTGCTGGTTCATGCGATGGTCTTTCGGTCGGGAGCGACTGTTGGACTCATTCTGCGCAAGCCCCATCGCGTCACCATGGCCGGATGCGAAGCCGGCATCCGTTCAGGCGAACCGCGCGTACCCGCTGCGGTCGCGCAACCGCGTCGTGGCGCAGTCGCGCCTCAGCGCAGGCTGCCGGGCGGCCGGCCCATCGCGCGTTCAAGTTCGGCGCGCGCCGCGGCGTCGCTCATCGCGGGCTGGCGGCTCAGGCCCGGCGCCAGCAGGCTGGGCAGTTGCGTGGCCAGCGTGTCGGGGTAGGTGTGAGCTGTCTTGTCCCACGAGAGCGGCTTGCCGAACAGGCGGTGCAGCGTGTACAGGCGAACGGCACGGCACATCGCCCAGAAGTTGACGAAGTTGCCCACGATGAAGCGCGGCAGCGACATCAATCCGTGTCGCCATCCGTAGAGCTTCGACGTGAAGTGCATGCGGTGGCCCATGCGCCACAGGGCCAGCAGCAGGCTGGCACCGATCAGCCACCAGGCGGCGGCGGTGTCCATCACGCTGCTGCCCGGCACGTCGCCCCAGCCGAAGTACAGCACCAGCCGCAGCGCGACGTAGGTGACGAACAGCACATAGCCGATCATCACCGCAGGCACGGCGATCACCCCCTTGCGGTCGCGCGCGAGGAAGAGGCGGGTGCCGCGCGATCCGGTCCAGCCCAGCTGGTCGTTGCCCACCAGCACGATGCCCAGGTTCCAGCGCGCGCGCTGGCGGTAGGCGGCGCGGAAAGCGTCGGGGAAGTGCTCGCGGGTGGAGACCGTCATGTCCTGGCGCACCAGCTTGGGCGCACCGCTGCCGCGGGGCGTATCCATGTAGTAGTCGGCCGTGTAGCGGATGAAGGCCGAATGCAGGCCGATCTCGCTGAGGTGGAAGGCGGCCTCGTAGTCTTCCGTCAGCGAGCCGGCCGGGAAGACTTCGCCGGCCTGGCGCTCGCCCAGTTTGCCGATGGCGCGGCGGCTGAAGCAGGCCGACACGCCCGCGCACGGCACGAAGCCGCCCAGCGCCTCGCGCACCTGCAGGTCCTTGCCGTGGTTCTCGGCGAATTCGTCCATGTACACGCCGGCCACCAGGTCGCGCAGGCGGCGCGTGAACGAGTACACGGGCAACTGCACGAAGTCGTACTGGTCGAGCGCGGCGTTGAACACGCGCAGCTCCATCGGGTGGATCAGGTCTTCGGCGTCGTGCATCACGAAGCCTTCGAATGCGAGGCCCAGCTCGCTCTCCATCGCCAGTGCGCGGCCGATGATCTCGTTGAGGCAATCGGCCTTGCTGGTGGGCCCCTCGCGCGGCAGGATTACCGCGTGGATGCGCGACGAGACGGCCTGTGCGCGCCGTACCTCGCGCAGCGTGTCGGGGTCGTTCTCGTACACGCCCACGAAGTAGTGCACGGCCTTGTATTGCATCAGCCGGGCGTTGGTGGTGAGCATGGCGTGGATCACGTCCGATTCGTGCCAGGCCGGCACCATCACGGCCAGCGGTTTTTCGGGCAGCCTGGCCAGCTCGTCGGGCGGCGGCAGGCCGTGGTTCTCGCGCAGGCGCCCGCGCAGGCGCAGCCACCAGTAGCTGATGTCGACGATGAAGTCGTCCACGCTCAGCACGATGGCAGAGCAGGCCATGGCGAGGATGGCGATCTCCAGCGGTTCGCGCCAGGCGAGCAGGAAGGCGGCGACTTCCGCGCTCATGCGCGCGCCCCGTCAGCGTGCCGGGCCGCATGGAGGGGCAGCAGACGCTGGCGCATGGCCTGCTCGATGCGGGTGGCCGCGCGGCCATCGCCGTAGGGCAGCGCGCCGCGCGCCATGCGGGCGTGCAGCGCCGCATCGCGGTAGAGCGATTCGAGCGCGGCCAGCACGCCCGTGTGCGACGTGCCCACCAGCCGTGCCACGCCGGCGTCCACGGCCTCGGGCCGCTCGGTGCGATCGCGCAGCACCAGCACCGGCCGGCCGAGCGCGGGCGCTTCTTCCTGCAGGCCGCCGCTGTCGGTCAGCACGCACCAGCACGACGAGAGCGTGGCCACCAGATGGCGGTAACCCATGGGTTCGACCAGGTGGATGCGCGGGTGGTCATTCAACACGGCGCGCGCGGCGTCGCGCGCATTGGGGTTGGGATGCACGGGGAACCACACCGAGACGTCGTCGTGAGCGTCGACGAAGTCGCGCACGGCGGCCAGTGCGTTGCGGATGTTGGCGCCGAAGTTCTCGCGCCGGTGCAGCGTGAGCAGCACCGTGCGGCCCGATCGCGGGAAACCACTGGGCGGCGCCGGCTTCTGGGCGGCGGTGGAGAGCAGCGCGTCGATGACGGTGTTGCCGGTCTGCACGATCTGCGCATCCGCCACGCCTTCATCGCGCAAGCTGGCGGCGGCGCCGGCGGTGGG
>JAGOCV010000014.1 GCA_017998575.1 Burkholderiaceae bacterium | reverse complement strand
GATGCGCTGGGCATCGCGCGGCAGGGCGTGCGGGGGCGTGTCGATGGCGGCGGGCATGGCCGAAATGTTAACCGTGCGGCGTGGCGGTCAACGCCGCGTGAACAGCCCGCGATTGGCCGCGAACTCGTGAGCGATCTCGCGCGCGAAGGCCTCTGCCGTATCGGCGCCGGACTCGTTGCCCGAGCCGCCCAGCATCTGCACGAAGGCCGGTTGCCGCAGCGCCGTGCTGCAGGCCGCGTGCAGCCGCGCCACCTGCACGGCCGGCGTGCCCTGCGGCGCGAACAGCCCGAACAGCGACGAGCGGTTGGCGCCCGGGCAATCGACCTCGGCGAAGGTGGGCACCTGCGGCAGCAGCGCCGTGCGTTGCCGCGCGCCCAGCGCCAGCGGCACCAGACGGCCGGACGCCACGTAGTCCAGCTGCAGCGGCGCGAGATTGGTGGACAGCAGCTCGAACCGGCCGGCCAGTGCGTCCTGCAACTGCGGCGCGCCCCCCGCGTACGGGATGTGCACCACGTCGAGCTGCGTGGCGCGGCGCACCTCTTCGAGGATGAGGTGGCCCAGCGTGCCCACGCCCGACGTGGCCCAGCGCAGGCCGCCGGCGGCGGATGCCGCCCGCGCACGTGCCAGCCGCAGCATGTCGGCAAACCCCGTGGCCGCCATCGCCGGCGTGGCCACCAGCAGCTGCGGCGTGCGCATGACGCCGATGACAGGCACGACCGGCGGCGCAGCCACGCCGAAATGCGGCGACAGCGTGAGCGGGCTGATGGCCGAAAAGCCCAACGTGCGCCCATCGGGCGCCGCGCGCGCCACGCCGGCCAGCGCCACGCTGCCGCCGGCGCCGCCGCGGTTCTCGACGATGACGGGCGCCTGCAGCGCGGGCTCGAGCAGCGTGGCCAGCAGGCGCGCGGCGGCGTCGCTCACGCCACCCGGCGGATACGCCACCACGATGCGCACGGCCGTGCCCAGCGCGCGCAGCGGGCCGGCGGCGCCCAGAACCGCTGCCGCGCCCGCAACGCGGATCACCTGACGGCGCCGCTGCGTCATGTGCGCGCTGCCCGGCGGCTGCGGGCCACGGGCTGCCCGGCTGCGGCCTCGCGCACCAGCGCGATGAACGAGCCCAGCGCGCCCTGCGCTTCGCCGCGCCGCCACACCAGGGTCAGCGGCGCATCCAGACTCGCGCCGTCGGCCAGCGGCCGGTAGGCGATGGCCTCGGGATGCGCGCCACGCATCGACGCCGGCACCACCGTCACGCCTTCGCCGGCCGCCACCAGGTTGAGCGCGGTCATCATGCGCGGCACCTCGTGCGTGACGTCCGGCAGGAAGCCGCGCTTCTCGCACAGCGCCAGCAGCTCGGCATACAGCCCCGGCGCGCCGCTGCGCCGCACGAGGATGAAGCGCTCACCACGCAGCGCCTTCAGCCGCAGGCCCTCGGGCGCATCGGCCAGCGGGTGGCCGGCCGGCAGCGCCGCCAGCACCGGCTCGCGCAGCAGCGTCTCGAACACCAGGCCCGGCGGGCGCGCCACCGGCACGCGCAGGAAGCCGCAGTGCAGCCGCCCTTCGAGCACGGCCTCGGTCAGGCCCGCGGCATGGTCTTCGCCGATCTGCAATGCGATCGACGGATAGGTTGCGCGGCTCTTGCGCAGGACCTGGGGCGTGAACGCATGCGCGGCGGCCGAGCTGGTGAAGCCGACCGACAGCACGCCCGCATGCCCGGCCGATAGCGCCTGCATGCGTCGCCCCATGGCGTCGGCCTCGGCCAGCAGGCGCCGGCTCTCGGCCAGCAGCACCTGGCCGCTGTCGGTGAGCGTGACACCCTTGGGATGGCGATCGAACAGCACCAGCCCCAGCCGCATCTCGAGCGCGCGTATCTGCTGGCTGAGCGGTGGCTGCTGCATGCCCAGCCGCGCGGCGGCCTGCGTGATGTGGCCGGCTTCGGCCACTGCCACGAAGTAGCGCAACTGCCTGAGCTCCATCGGTCGTCTCCCGGATTCTGTCTGGACAGGCATCCGAGTCTACATATGCAGAACGTCTGCAGACGCCTCGATCGTCGTATTTGACGCACTGCACATGGCCGCCTATCGTCGGCGCCACACGCATGAAACCGGAGACACACGAATGACATCCCATCGCCCCTGGCGTGCCCCGGCGGCGGCGCTGCTGGCCGCTGCCCTCACCGCGCTGGCCGGCTGCGCCGCGCCGCCGCGCCCCTCGGCCACCCTGCCCGCCACCGCCGAGGCCGCACCGCAGCCCATGGCGTGCCCGGCCACGTCGAAGGTGCCCGCAGGCACGCGCTGCCTGTCCGGCCGCGACTCGGCCGGTGCGCACTACCTGATCGCCGTGCCGCCGCAATGGAACGGCACGCTGGTGATGCATGCACATGGCGGCCCCACGCTTGGCCCCCCCACGCTGGCCCGCACGGTGGAAGACCTCGACCGCTGGTCCATCACCGTGCGCGCGGGCTACGCCTGGGCCGGATCGAGCTTCCGCCAGGGCGGCGTGACCGTGCGCCCCGCCGCCGAAGACACCGAGCGGCTGCGCCGCATCTTCGTGCAGCAGGTGGCCCGGCCGCAGTTCACGATCCTGCACGGCCAGTCGTGGGGCGCCAGCGTGGCCGCCGTGGGCGCGTCGATGTTCACCGACGACGGCACCGGCCGGCGCCCCTACGACGCCGTGCTGCTGACCAGCGGCGTGCTGGCCGGCGGCACCCGCGCGTATGACTTCCGGCTCGACCTGCGCGTGATCTACCAGCACCTGTGCGGCAATCACCCGCGGCCCGACGAAGTGCAGTACCCGCTGTGGCAGGGCCTGCCCGAGAACGGCACGATGACGCAGGCCGACCTGCGCTCGCGCGTCAACGCCTGCCTGGCGCTGGACAAGCCCGCCGCGCAGCGCACGCCCGACCAGCAGCGCAAGGTGGACACCCTCACGCGCGTGCTGAAGATCCCGGAGAGCTCCATCCAGGCCCACCTGAACTGGGGCACCTGGCACTTCCACGACATCGCCTGGAAGCGCACGGGCGGGCGCAACGTGTTCGACAACGCCACGGCGCGCTATGTCGGCTCGCCGGACGACGCCGTGTTCAACCGCAGCCTGCTGCGCTACACGGCCGACCCCGCCGCCGTGGCCGCCTTCGGCGCCGACACCGATCCGGACGGACGCATCCCCGTGCCCGTGCTCACCGTGCACGGCATCGGCGACCCCACGGCGTTCGTCGAGATGGAAGACGCCTTCCGCCGCACCATGCAACGCGCCGGCACCGACGGCCATCTGGTGCAGACCTTCACGGCCGACGACACGCACAGCTACCTGAGTGACCCGGTGTACCCCACCCTCCTGGCCGCGCTGTCGGGCTGGGCCCGCGGCGGGCCCCGACCCACGCCGGCGCAGATCGCCGCGCAGTGCGAAGGCTTCAAGGCGCAGTTCGGCGACGGCTGCCGGTTCCGGCCCGATTACCAGCCCGCGGCGCTGGACACGCGCGTGACGCCCCGGCGCTGATTCCGGGCAGAGATAAGCCGCCCTGCCCGGCAACCACGGCCTCGTCCTACGCTGGCCGCGCCGTGGCCGCCGGAAGCTCGCAAATGTCGCCGACCAAGCCAAGGACATTTGCATGAGTGACGATCCGACCCTCGACGCGCGCGAGCGCCTGCTGACGGGCACCGAACAGGACTACGACCGCCACGACTGGGCCGAGGCCCTGGACGTGCGCGAGGCGCGGCTGCGGCAGGCCGTGCGCACCGTCAGCGCGGCGGGCGACGAACACGCCACGTCGCGCCAACGCTTCTGAACCCCTGCCCGCCACCGGCCGGCCGCCGCCCCGCCGGATGCGGGCGCGTCCTACGTCGCCAGGGCTGCGTGCGCGTCAGACTGTCACCCATGATCTTCGCCATTGAAGCTGTCGATTTCGACACGGACGGTGTCCTGCAACGCGTGCGCTGGCACAGCCTGGAGTACGCGGACGGTATCGTGAACGGTCCTTCCGAGGTGTTGCCGGTGGCGCAGGCGGTGCAGCGCGCCGACGGCCACACGGTGCATGTCTGCTTCGAAGGCGCCGCCGGCAGCACCGTGCTGGTAGGCGACGTCGGCGGGCGCGCCACCTTCGTCGACAGCCCTGACGTGCCGCCCGGCCAGCAACTGGCCGTGCTGCCGCGCATCGACACCTGAACCCGGTCGGTTTGGCCGGTCGATTTCCCCTCGCGTCACATCAGCGCCAAAATCTGCGCCACCTGCAGACACCCGAGTCACGACGCGATGACATCCCCCGACTCCCTCCAGCGGGCGTTCGCGCCCACCGGCGCGCTGCGCGCCTCCATCAACGTGGGCAATGCCGTGCTTGCCGCATCGGGTGCCGATGGGCCCACCGGCGTCTCGGTGGACCTGGCACGTGAGCTGGCGCGCCGGCTGGGCGTGACGCCCGAGTTCGTGGTGGTGGACAACGCCGGCAAGTCGGTGGCGAATGTGCGTGACGAACGCGCCGACGTCGGCTTCTTCGCCATCGACCCCGCACGCGCGCAGAACGTGCGGTTCACCGCCGCCTACGTCCACATCGAAGGCTGCTACCTGGTGCGCGATGCATCGCCGCTGCGCTCGAACGACGAGGTGGACGCGCCGGGCCGGCGCGTGGTGGTCGGCGCGGACAGTGCCTACGACCTCTTCCTCACCAAGCATCTGGCGCAGGCGGCGATCGAGCGTGCGCCCACGGCGCCCGCCGTGGTGGACCGTTTCCTGTCCGGCGGCGCCGAGGTCGCGGCCGGCGTGCGCCAGCAACTCGAAATGGACGCCGCACGCATCGGCGGGCTGCGCCTGCTGCCCGGGCGCTTCATGGTGATCGAGCAGACCATGGGATTGCCGGCGACGCGCGGCGCCCAGGCCCACGCCTTCCTGCGCGGCTTCGTCGAAGAGATGAAGGCAACGGGCTTCGTCGCCCGGGCCCTGCATCGCCACGGCGTCGAGGGTGCGGCCGTGGCACCGCCGGCCTGAGCACGATCCGGCGCAGACGCACCAGGCATCACGTCGTGTCCAAGCCTTCACCGCATCGCCCTGCCGGTTTCATCCGCGTGCGCGGCGCGCGCGAGCACAACCTGAAGAACGTCGACGTCGACATCCCGCGCGACGCGCTGGTGGTGTTCACCGGCGTGTCGGGCTCGGGCAAGTCGTCGCTCGCGTTCGGCACGCTATATGCCGAGGCGCAGCGGCGGTATCTGGAATCGGTGGCGCCTTATGCGCGCCGGCTGATCGACCAGGCGGGCACGCCCGAGGTGGACAGCATCGACGGCCTACCGCCGGCCGTAGCACTGCAGCAGCAGCGCGGCACGCCGACGGCGCGCTCGTCGGTGGGCAGCTCCACCGCCATCTCCAGCCTGCTGCGGCTGCTGTACTCGCGCGCCGGGCACTATCCGCCGCGCCAGCCCATGCTGTTCGCCGAAGACTTCTCGCCCAACACGCCGCAGGGCGCCTGCCCGCGCTGCCACGGCATGGGCCGCGTCTTCGAGGTGACCGAGCGCTCGCTGGTGCCCGACGACAGCCTCACCATCCGCGAGCGCGCCGTGGCCGCCTGGCCCACCGCGTGGGGTGGGCAGAACCTGCGCGACATCCTCACCACCCTGGGCCACGACGTGGACCGGCCCTGGCGCGAGCTGCCGCAGAAGACGCGCGACTGGATCCTGTTCACCGACGAACAGCCCACCGTGCCGGTGTACGTCGGTTTCGACCGCCACGAGGCCAGGGCCGCGCGCCGGGCCGGCACCGCGCCCAGCTACATGGGCACCTTCACCAGCGCGCGGCGCCACGTGCTGCACAGCTTCGCGCACAGCAAGAGCGCCCGCATGCGCGAGCGCGCGGCCGGCTTCATGGTGGCCAGCCCCTGCCCGGCCTGTGGCGGCAAGCGGCTCAAGGCCGAGGCCCTGTCGGTCACCTTCGCCGGGCACGACATCGCAACGCTCGGCCGCCTGCCGCTCACCGATGTGGCCCGCCTGCTGCAGCCCGTGGCCGAAGGCCGGCTGGGCGAAGCCCACGCCCACGCGCGCGGTGGCGGCGAGCAGCGGCAGCGCGCGCGCACCGCCCCGGCGCGCCGCGCCAACACCTCCGGCACCGCCCATGCCGGCGCGCCCGACGTCACGCGCACGCCCGAGTTCTCCGCCGAGAAGGTGCTGGCGGCGCAGCGCCTGGCACAGGAGATCGTCAAACGCATCGACGCGCTGGCGCAGCTGGGCCTGGGCTACCTCACGCTGGAGCGCTCGACGCCCTCGCTGTCGTCGGGCGAGCTGCAGCGCCTGCGCATCGCCACGCAGCTGACGGCACAACTTTTCGGCGTGGTCTACGTGCTGGACGAACCCTCGGCCGGCCTGCATCCCGCCGACGGCGAGGCGCTGCTGGCGGCGCTGCACCGGCTCAAGGGCGAAGGCAACACGCTCTTCGTGGTGGAGCACGACCTGGCCACCATGCAACAGGCCGACTGGCTGGTGGACGTGGGCCCCGATGCCGGCGTGCGCGGCGGCGAGGTGCTCTACAGCGGGCCGCCGGCCGGCCTGGCCGACGTGGCGGCTTCGCAGACGCGCCGCTACCTCTTCCCCGAAGCTGGGGCGCCTACCACGCGCGCAGCATCCACGCGCGAGCCCCGCGACTGGCTGCGCCTGGAAGGCGTGACGCGCCACAACCTGCAGGGCATCGATGCCGATTTCCCCGTGGGCTGTCTGACGGCGGTGACCGGCGTGTCCGGCTCGGGCAAATCGAGCCTGGTGAGCCAGGCGCTGGTGCAACTGGTGGCCGCCGCGCTGGGCACCCATGGCGCCGGCGCAGGCGCGGGTGACGCCGACGAAGACGCCGACGAAGACGCCAACGAACACGGCGACGGGCCGGCACGCGCCGACACCACAGTGCGCCCCCACCTGCAGGACGACGACCCGGGCGCCGCCGACGACGCCGCCGACGCGCCCGTGGCTGGCCGCATCGCTGGCGGGCTCGATGGCATCCGCCGCCTGGTGCGCGTGGACCAACGGCCGATCGGCCGCACGCCGCGCTCCAACCTGGCGACCTACACGGGCCTGTTCGACGGCGTGCGCCGCCTGTTCGCGCAGACGCCGCTGGCGCGGCGGCGGCGCTATGGCCCGGGCCGCTTCTCGTTCAACGTCGCGCAGGGCCGCTGCCCGGTGTGCGAAGGCGAAGGCTTCGTGAGCGTGGAGCTGCTCTTTCTGCCCAGCGTTTACGCGCCCTGCCCCGAATGCCACGGCGCCCGCTACAACCTGGCCACGCTGGAGGTGCAGTGGCACGGCCTCACCATCGCGCAGGTGCTGGCGCTGACGGTAGAGAACGCCTGCGACGTCTTCGCCGACGAACCCGCCGTGCTGCGGCCGCTGGCCCTGCTGCGCGACATCGGCCTGGGTTACCTGCGCCTGGGCCAGCCTGCCACCGAACTGAGCGGCGGCGAAGCGCAGCGCATCAAGCTGGCCACCGAGTTGCAACGCAAGCAGCGCGGCGATGCGCTCTACGTGCTGGACGAACCCACCACCGGCCTGCACCCGGCCGACGTGGACCGCCTGCTGGTACAGCTGGACGGCCTGGCGGCGGCGGGCAACACCGTCGTCGTGGTGGAACACGACATGCGCGTGGTGGCGGCGGCCGACTGGGTCATCGACATCGGGCTCGGCGCGGGACGCGAAGGCGGGCAGGTGGTGGCGGCCGGCACGCCGGACGAGGTGAGCCGGCACCCGCACAGCCGCACCGCGCCGTATCTGCTGCAGGCGATGGCCGGCCCGCTCGCTGCCCGGCCGGCACGCCCTGCGCCGAGCGCGCACAGCGACTCACGCTGAAACCCCCGCGCAGAGCAGAAAGCCGCCCAGAAGGCGGCCTCTGTATCCGCACCGGCGGCACGGAGGCCGCCAGCGCCTGCGCCGTCACTTGCGGGTCTTGCCCTGGTCGGCCTGGATCTGCTTGTTGGCGGCGGCCACGTCGGCGTCGCTCTGCATCTCCTGCGTGTCGCGCGGGCCCAGGCCCTGCCGGTTCTTGCGCCAGGTGCTGAACTCTTCCGAGAACTTGCTGTAGCGCTCCTGCCGCCAGGTGTCGTAGTCGTTGTCGAGGTTGCGGATCTGCTCCTCGCGCCACTGGTGGTAGTCGGGGTCGCGATGCGGCTGCTGCTCGCGTCCGTAGGCGCCGCCGCGGCTTTCGTTGCTGCGGTCGAAGCCCGAGACGCGACCCAGCTGGCCGCTTCCGCCGTAGCTGCGGCCGTAGCCCGATCCATGGTCGCGGCCCTGCTCGCGGTCATAGCCCCGCCCCGGGTCGCGGCCGATGTCATTGCTGTACTCGGAACGGCCCGTGCCGCCGTAGCTCTCGCGATCGTTGGCGTAGGCGAAGTCATCGCCCCGTCGCTGGCTGCGGCCGTACTCCCCGCCACTGCCGCCGCCGTAGCCACGGCTCTGGCCCGACCCGTAACGTTGCTCGTCATAGCCACGATCGCGGCCGCCGCCGAAATCCTGCTGATTGCCCGACGGGGTGAACTTGGAGCGGCCATGGTTCTCATGTTCCTGCCCCCGCTGCCATCCGCCGGAATCGCGGTCCTGGCTGCTGAAATCGCCCTGCTGCACGCCGAAGGGCGTGAACGACGATTGCTGGCGGTGATCCCGCGAGTCGTCGCCATAGTGCTGGCGGTCGCGTTGCTGGCGTTGGTTGCGTTCGTAGTCGTCGCTGTAGCCCATGGGGGTCTCCTTCGATGTGATCGGCAGGATTGCCAGACCACACCGTAGGCGCCGCCACGGCCGCCGGCCGTCAGCGGAGGCCGGATGCTGCGCGCGGTGTGTGTATCGGCGTTGCAGACGATTGCACCCGCAACCCATTGCAAACCATCCAGTTGGACACCGCCGGCCGCGCTGCCCGCTGCTCTGTTCACAACACATCCTTCGCTGAATCGATGGATTCAGGACGCCGGACTACCTGGGCCTGCACCTCAAGAACATCTTTGAGGACGGGGAATTGAGTCGCGGAGCAACCACCGAGGAATCCTCGGTAGTTCAACCTGAAGGCGGGCGGGAAGTGCGGCGCCCGGCCACCCTCTACAACCTCGACGCCATCCTGGCCGTGGGCTTTCGCGTGCGCTCACCGCGCGATGTGCGTGCCTCCGAAAAGCGGTTCTATCAGAAGGTGCGCGACCTCTTCGCCCTTTCCACATCATCACGTCCAACGGCTTTCCGCTGCTCGCGTATGCCGCCACCGTCAGCCATGAGCAGATGCAAGCCCGCACGGGTGAGCTGTACCTGACGTTCGACGAGGACCGCCAGCGGGCGGAAGCCATCGCGGCGGACCAGCAGGCACGTGCTCTGCCGCACTACCGGCAGCGTAGCTGCGCCCCGTGGCATCGTGGGCCAGCCGTCGCGCAGCAAGGCCGCGCGGCGTTGCGCTACGCGCGTTGCAGTTCGTCCACCACGACGTCGAGCACGTCGGCATCGGGCGTCAGCAAGGTCAGCGCGTCCATCAGATCGGGCCAGAACAGCCGCTCGTGATGCGGGTTCTCATGCTCGCCGTCGGCGGCGGACTTCATCGCGAGGATCGTCCAGCGCAGGCGGAAGACGGCGGACTGGAAGGAACGGGTGAGCGCGATGAGTTCGGGCAACTCGGCCGCGTTGGGCGGAAACGCTGAGTTTGCGTGAAGCCGGTGAGAAGCAGCGTTGTGTCGCTGCCGGGGGACGGAGGTGTCAGCCATGAATGGCTCCTGTGGGACGGGATCGAAACCCGCCACCACCCTGCCAAGAGAGGTGGCGGACCGTGCAGGTTGGCAGACCGGCCACAGGACCGGCACACCCTCGCGGGTGTCCCGCACGGCCCGCCGAAAACGGACCATGTCATGCAGCAAAGAAAAAGCCGCGCCCCATGGGGTGGCGCGGCTGCTGCGCCTGTGGTGACGGGCTGCCAAGCCCGTGTTCTTTTCAGAACGAGGTGAATGTACTGCACCGGTGGGCCCCTGCCAAGGTCGAGCGCCGCGCACGGAGTTCTCCGACCAAGGCCCGGGCATCGCAGCGGCACACGAACGACCTTCAAGGAACAGCGAATGGAAACTCCCCCTACCCCACCCACCACAGCCCCCCTGGAACAAAGGCAAGCTCGTCGGCCAGAAAACGCCTCTGAGGCTGCGCGACATCCGGGCGATACGCGTGAGGCTTCAGTTGCAGGCCAGACTGCGCGACCTGGCGGTCTTCAACCTTGGCATCGACAGCAAGCTGCGCGCATGCGATCTGGTGAAGCTCACGGTCAAGGACGTCCGCCACGGCGACCGCGTGGCGCAACGCGCCATCGTGATGCAACAGAAGAGCGGGCGACCCGTCCAGTTCGAGATCACCGAAGCGGCTCGTGCTTCCCTAAGACAGTGGATCGCGGAGGCGGGCCTGCGGGGATGGCGGGACAGGATGGCGGCTATCGGCCAGAAGCGGGCTTCTTGTCCCAGGTTAATGCAGCAGGTGAGGGCTGTGATCGTGCGTACAATCAGCGCATTAATCGGTCTTCCTTTGTGCCCTAGGCCGGCCTCTCTTTGGGTTCAGTAATGCAGGTGCACCTTTCAAAGGTGCTCACGTGCGTCCACTGGCCTCTCCTGAATCTTCCGAGCCCCTCCGCACCCTCGTTATTGACGACGACGAGGCGTCAACAATGTCATTGGTTGCCTATCTCAAGGAGATAGGATTTAGCGCAGTCGGCGCAACAAGCGGTGAAAGCGCACTTGCGCTTGCGGAAGCATCCCCTCCAGCGTGCGTTTTCCTCGACTTGAGAATGCCTCGAATGTCGGGCGTAGAAGTGGCCATGAGGTTGCGCAGAATGTTCGACGGCGCCATCACGATCATTGCGATGACTGGAGCCGATTCCGATGCAATGGACTACAAACTCATGCTGTCCGTCGCCGACTTCGTGATGACCAAGCCGCTCGATTTGGAACGACTCAAAGCGATGCTTTCTGCTGGCCCAGACAGCCCCGGCGAATAGATTCGGGGCTGACCGATAGCCGCCATCCTGACCACCGCCAAGCCGTAAATCCACAAGTCCGCCCCCAAAGGCAGCGAGAGCGCCGGGCGGCCTGCGCAGCGAAATCAAGGAGGAGCCGGCGCAGCCGGCGGGGGACATTCGCGGAGCAGGCTGCCCGGCGATCCCGGTGCCGATTGGCGCGAGCGCCCCCCACGACCCTCAGATCAAGCGCGCGCGTCAGCCAGCCGATGCGCCAACACGAATCCGGCAATGGCCGTCGACGCATCAACCCCCATCGGATCGCTGAACGCCTCTTCGCGCGCCCCGCCCGACCAGGCGTGCCCCAGCCCCTGAACGGCCCAATGCTCGGCCACGACCGCACCACCCGCATCCGCCAGCCTGAGCCGCGTCACGTTGCGCCGCCCGGGTTGAACCACTTCACCCCGATCGATAGCCCCGTCCAGGCCGGCGGCCCGGGCAGCAGCCACCGTCGCGGCCCAGATGGCATCGCCGTTGGCCGGATGCACCGTGCGGTCCGCGCTGCCGTGGATGACGATCGTGGGCACGAAGGTTCGGGTAGCGGCCTTGCCGAACGCGCTTGTCGGCGCGCGCGGCCCGTGCTTCATGACGCGCAGCCCCGAGAACACATCTCCCGCCGATCCTTCGGGCACGCCCGAGTGCGCAGCGGCGGCAGCGAAGACTTCGGGGTACGCGCCCGCCACGTTCAGCGCCATCGCTGCGCCAGCCGAGAGCCCGGCGACGTAGACGCGAGCGCGATCGGCGCCGGCCTTGCGCGCGGCGTCCAGCGCCAGCGCCGCGAGCAGGGCGGCTTCTCCGGCGCGGCCCTGATTGCGGCGCTCGAACCAGTTCCAGCAGCGCATGCGGTTGGCTGCCGTCGTCTGCTGTGCATATGCCACGGCAAAGCCCAGCCGGTCGGCCACGGCGTTCATCCCGGTGGACGCAGCGAACTCGGCCGCACTCTGCTTGCAGCAGTGCAGCATCAGGATCAGGGGCATGCGCTCGCCAGCGCCGCTGGTCGGCACATGCAGCCAGTAAACGATGCGCGAGCCTTCGTGCGTGAAGCTCCTGCGCGACATCTCCGACCCGGGCTTGCGGGACAGCGCAGGCGCGGGTTGAGAGGCGCGGGCTTTGCGCTGCGCCAGCTTTGGCGTGAGATGCCTGGCCAGCCGCTGCGCGGCGCGCATCGAGCGCAGGGCGGAGGACCAGAGAGAACTGCGTCGGGCCATGGCGCGAGGCTACGGAACACGTGCCTCTGGCGACGTAGGACGCGCCCGCGCCAGGCTGGGAACTGCTGACGCCTGCCGACCCACAGGAAGTTTCGCCAGGCTTTCATGCCGCAACGCCCGCGTCGGACCCGCTGGCGCGCCGGCCTCCTACAGGCGGCCGATGGGCAGCGATCTACATTGGAACTGTCCGACCGAAGCCCCCAGAAGTCGGACACGGTCTCAGTCTCTTTCTCGTTCCGTCTCCAAGGTTTGGCCCCTCGCACGAGGGGCCTTTTCTTTGCGCGCTCGCCGTTGCGGCAGCGGCAGCCTGCGCGCCGCGAGCCATAAACTCCGCGCATGCGCGCCCTTGCATCGTCACGCCCCGCCAGCGCCTTGCTCGTCGCGGGCGCGCTGGCGGCCATGCTGGGCTGGTGGTTCGACGGTGCCCTGCCCGCCCGTGCGCGGCTCGATCCCTCGACCGCCACCGAGCCGCTGCAGACACCCACCGCGCAACATGCCGTCTTCACGGCCCAGCGCGGTGGCGTCGACTACACCGTGCGCCCCGTCGCCGATTACGACATCACGGGCCTCGTCGTCAGCATGCACCACGCCGACGCCTGGTGGGACTGGATCCACGCCGCCAGCGCCGACCACCTCAACGTGGTGGACCTGTGCGTGGTGTGGGGCGCCAACGCGGCCGATGGCGCCTACGAGCGCATGAAGTTCAGCAGTGGCCAGTTCGTCTGCTACGTGAGCACGCGCGACAGCAGCGCATGGCAGCCGCAGTACATCCGCGCGCTGTCGAACAACCACCTGCTCACCGACGATGCGCGCATCGCGCGGCAGCTGGCCGGCGTGCGCATCGGCGACCAGATCCGCGTGCGCGGGCAACTGGTGGAGTACTCGCACAACCACGGGTTCGCCTTCACGCGAGGCACGTCGGTCACGCGCGACGACCAGGGCAACGGGGCGTGCGAGACGATCTTCGTGCGCGATGTGCAGGTGTTGCGCAGTGCGTCATCGTGGCCGCGCTGGCTGATGTGGGTGGGGCTGCTGGCGATGGTGCTTGGCGTCGTGCTGTGGTTCAGGGCGCCGCACGTGCCGCACGAAGACTGATTTTTTCTTCTTGACCAGGTTAGTGGCGCATCGACACGGCCCACGGGGTGCCCGCCTCCGCGAATGCCCCCCGCCGACTGCGCCGGCCCTTCCTTGATTTCGCTGCGGGGAGCGCACCATCGCCCTGATCCGGCGAGGGGTGGTGCGCGATGAGCCCGTGTTGTGCCGCTATACGCGCCGCAGTTTGTCGACCACTTCGTCAAGCGCATTGGCGTCGGGTGTCAGCGCCAACAGCGCGTCCATCAGGTCGGGCCAGAACAGCCGCTCCAGCTGCGGGTTTTCCAGCTCGCCGTCGGCAGCAAGCTTCATCGCCAGGAGCGTCCAGCGCAGGCGAAGCACGGCAGACTGGAGAGTGCGGGTGATCGCGATGGCATTGCCCGGGTCGGGCGAGGAGGAGTAAGCGGGGGGTTCGGATTCAGCAGCGAAGAAAGCTGTAGTGGCCGTGTGTTGAGGCCAGGCGAGAAGGGCGTCAGCCATGGATGGCTCCTGTTCGACAGATATGGAACCTGCCGCGCCCCGTCGCCAAACGAGGGTGGCAGACCGTGCGGGTTGGCGAACCGGGTACAGGAACCGGCACACCCTCGCGGGTGTCCCGCACGGCCCGCCAAAAAACGGAATCCGTGCTGGGCAAATGAAAAAGCCGCAGACCTAAAAAAGGCGCGGCTTCTACTTTGCGCCTGTACTGCCGGGTCGCCAAACCCGTGTTCTTTTCAGAACAAAGCGAATGTACCGCAAGGCCCATCACCTACCAAGGCAAAAAAAGCCCCGGCAACACCGAACCTATCCAAGGCACCGGGAGTGTCGGGTGGCCTGCGCAGCGAAATAAAGGAGGAGCCGGCGCAGCCGGCGGGGGACATTCGCGGAGCAGGCTACCCGGCGATCCCGGTGCCGACAGGCGCGAGCGTTAACGCACGGCACCTCTGCCACGCGCGACGGGCTGGCATCTGGGCGCAGTGCCTTCTAGAGGGCCTCGCGGGCAATGCCGGCGTCGGCGGCGACCTGCGCCATGCCGCGCGCCCGGGCGGCATCGCCCAGAGCGGCGGCCAACAAGCCTGTATCGCCTTCCTCGATGACCAGCGTCAGATAGGCAGCAATATCCTCTTCATCGCGCAACTGCTCCGCGACATCGAAGGGATGGGTCTTGGTGGTCTTGATGCTCATGGGTCACTCCGGCAAGGTTCTGGCCCCCGGGGCAAGCCAGCTCACCGTGGCTCGACGCGCTTGCCCTCCGCGTCGATGACCTGTTCGCCATCCTCCTTGCTGAATGCGGCGCGCTGCGGCTGCGGCAGGATGGAGAGCACCACCTCCGACGGCCGGCACAGGCGCGTGCCCAGCGGCGTGACGACGATGGGCCGGTTGATGAGGATGGGGTGTTGCATCATGAAGTCGAGCAGTTGCTCGTCGGTCCACTTCGGATCGTCCAGGCCCAGTTCGTCGTACGGCGTGCCCTTCCTGCGCATCAGCTCCCGTGTCGCCATGCCTGTCGCGGCGATGAGCCCCCGCAGGGTCTCGCGGTCGGGCGGCGTCTTGAGGTATTCGACGACGTTCGGCTCTTCGCCGCTGTTGCGGATCATCGCCAGGGTGTTGCGCGAGGTGCCGCAGGCGGGATTGTGGAAGATGGTGATGGTGCTCATGCAACGCTCCTTGATGCCATGTGTCAGCCCATGCCCAGTCGCAAGGCGAGTGCCGCCAGGGTGACCGCCAGCACGGGAAGGGTAAGGACGATACCCACGCGGAAGTAATAGCCCCACGCGATGGTCGTGCCCTTGCGTGACAGCACGTGCAGCCACAACAGGGTGGCCAGGCTGCCGATGGGCGTGATCTTCGGGCCCAGGTCGCAGCCGATGACGTTGGCGTAGATCATGGCTTCCTTGACGACGCCCGTGGCCGACGACTGGTCGATGGACAGCGCGCCGATCAGCACGGTCGGCATGTTGTTCATGATCGAGGACAGGCCCGCCGCGAGAAAGCCGGCGCCGAAGGCCGCGCCCCAGACACCGCCCTGGGCGAAGCGGTCCAGCAGGCCCGAGAGATAGCCCGTCAGCCCGGCATTGCGCAGTCCGTAGACCACCAGATACATGCCGAGCGAGAACACGACGATCTGCCACGGCGCACCCAGCAGCACCTTGCGCGGACTGATGACGTTGCCCCTGGCGGCGACGGCGAGCAGCAAGGCTGCACCTGCGGCCGCGACCGCGCTCACCGGCACGCCGCGGGGTTCCAGCCAGAAGAAGCCCGCCAGCAGCAGCGCCAGCACCATCCAGCCCGCACGGAACGTGCCCGGGTCGCGGATGGCCTGCGCGGGCGGCTTGAGTTGTCGCAGGTCGTACGCCGCGGGCACGTCGCGCCGGAAATAGAGATACAGCACGGTCAGACTGGCCAGCACTGCTGCCAGATTGACCGGCACCATCACGGAGGCGTAGGCGCCGAAGCCGATGCCGAAGAAGTCCGCCGAGACGATGTTGACCAGATTGGACACGACCAGAGGCAAGCTGGCCGTGTCGGCGATGAAGCCCGCCGCCATCACAAACGCCAGCGTCGCCGCCGGCGAGAACCCCAGCGCCACGAGCATCGCCATCACCACGGGCGTCAGGATCAGCGCCGCGCCGTCGTTCGCGAACAGCGCAGCCACGGCAGCACCCAGCACCACGATCAGGGCAAACAGTCGCGGGCCGCTACCGCCGCCCCACCGCGCGAAGTGCAGTGCGGCCCACTCGAAGAAGCCGGCTTCATCCAGCACGAGGCTGATGACGATGATGGCGACGAACGCGGCGGTGGCGTTCCAGACGATGCCCCAGACCACGGCAATGTCTGCCAGATGCACGACGCCCAACGCCAGCGCCACCAGCGCACCCGCAGCGGCACTCCAGCCGATGCCCAGCCCGCGCGGCTGCCAGATGACCAGAATCAGGGTGAAGGCGAAGATCAGGACTGCCGCGAGCATGGCGGGAAGCTTTCGAGGATGTTGGCGAGTGGATGAGGGGCTGCCCCGTGGCGTTGCCGGGGTGAGCCGCGCGCGGAAATCAGCGCTTGCACGCCGCGTCTGCCGTGGTGCAGGGGACGCCCTGGCAGCAGTTCTCGGTCAGGAATCCCAGGAGGCCGTCGATTCGGTCGAACTGTGCGCGATAGACGAGATACCGGCTCGATCGCTCCTGCGTGACCAGGCCGGCCCGCGTCAATTCCTTCAGATGAAACGACAGCGAAGTGTTGGGAATGTCAAGTCCCTCGCTCATGACGCCGGGTGTCAAGCCATCCTGGCCAACGACCACCAGCGCGCGAAAGATGCGCAATCGCACCGGATGGGCCAGCGCGCCAAGCGCTTCGACAACTTCGGATTCGTCCATGCCGGCACTCTACTACATTTCAATAATCATCAAATAGTCGAAGTATCTGCACCAATGAAAAAGGCGGCCATACGGGCCGCCTTGTCGACGAGGGCGGCAGATCTCAGGCCGCAGCCGCGCGCGCCTTGCGCGCCGACAGATATTTCATCACCCGCGGCAGCACCAGCACCGCCACGATCACCACGATCAGCGCCACCGACATCGGCCGGCCGAAGAACACCGTCCAGCGGCCTTCGCCGATGGAGATGGCGTTGCGCAGTTGCGCCTCGGCCAGCGGGCCCAGGATCATGCCGACCACCACGGGCGCGGTCGGGAAGTCGAAGCGCCGCATCAGCACGCCCAGCACGCCGATGCCCCACAGCAGATAGAGGTCGAACGCGCTCTGGCGCATGCCGTAGGCACCCACCGTGGAGAAGATCAGAATGCCGGCGTAGAGCTGCGGGCGCGGGATCTTCAACAGCTTCACCCACAGCCCCACCATCGGCAGGTTGAGGATCAGCAGCATCACGTTGCCGATGTAGAGCGAGGCGATCAGCGCCCACACCAGCGTGGCCGATGTGGTGAACAGCTGCGGGCCGGCCTGGATGCCGTAGTTCTGGAAGGCGCCCAGCAGCACGGCCGTGGTGTTGCTGGTGGGGATGCCCAGCGTCAGCAGCGGGATCAGCGCCGCCGTCACCGATGCGTTGTTGGCCGCTTCGGGGCCGGCCACGCCTTCGATGGCGCCCTGGCGGCCGAACTCGGCGGCGTTCTCGCCCTTGGCCAGCTTCTTCTCGGTGGCGTAGGAGAGGAAGGTGGGGATCTCGGTGCCGCCCGCCGGAATGCAGCCGAAGGGCACGCCGATGGCGGTGCCGCGCAGCCACGCGGGCACCGACCGCTTCCAGTCGCGCCCGGTCATGTGCACGCGGCTCATGGCGTTGCGGGTTTCGTTCACCCGGCCTTCGAACAGGGCCGCGTACAGCACCTCGGCCACCGCGAACAGGCCCACGGCCACCAGCACGATCTCGATGCCGTCGAGCAGCTCGGGCGTGTTCAGCGTGTAGCGCGCCTGACCCGAGATCTGGTCCATGCCCACGCAGCCGATGGCCAGGCCGACCAGCAGCGCCACCATGCCGCGCAGCGTGCTCTGGCCCAGCACCGCGCTCACGGTGGTGAAGGCCAGCACCATGAGCAGGAAGTACTCGGGCGGGCCCAGCCGAACGGCGTAGTCGGCGACGTAGGGCGCGAACAGCGTGACGATGACGGTGGCGATCGTGCCGGCCACGAACGAGCCGATGGCCGAAGTGGCCAGGGCCGCGCCCGCGCGGCCGCTGCGCGCCATCTTGTTGCCTTCCATGGCGGTGACCATGCTGGCCGTCTCGCCCGGCGTGTTGAGCAGGATGGAGGTGGTCGATCCGCCGTACATCGCACCGTAGTAGATGCCGGCGAAGAAGATCATCGAGGCCGTCATGTCCACCTTGGACGTGATCGGCAGCAGCATGGCCACGGCCACCGCCGGACCGATGCCCGGCAGCACGCCCACGGCGGTGCCCAGCGCGCAGCCCACCAGGGCCCACAGCAGGTTGACGGGCGTGAGCGCGGTGGCGAAGCCCTGCATCAGGGCGGCGAAGATTTCAGTCATGTCGTGCGTGCCTCAGAGCCAGCCGGTGCCGGTGATGCCCGGCAGGTTGATGGCCAGCAGCTGCGTGAACAGCCAGTACACCGGCGCCGAAAGGCCCATGCCCCAGGCGATGTCGCGCAGCCAGCGGCGCGCGCTGGCCGGCTGGCCGGCGGCGCGGGCCAGGCCCTGCACCGCCAGCACGTAGCACAGCGTGCAGCCCAGCACGAAGCCCAGCGTGGTGATGAGCGCCGCGTTGGCCAGCAGGCCAGCCGACACCCAGGCGAAGGCGCGCCAGTCGGCGCGCGCGTCGTCGCCGTCGGCGGGGGCCTCGGGCATGGCGCGCCAGCCGCCGGTGAAGGTTTCGCGCAGCAGCAGCACGCCGCACAGCGCCAGCCCGGCCGCCACGAACCACGGCAGGAAGTTGGGGCCGACGCCGCCGTAGCCGGCGTCGCCGGGAATGCGCAGCGCACCGGCCGCCAGCAGCGCGGCCACGGCCAGCACGCCAGCGCCCACCAGCGCCTCGCTGCGATCGATCTGCTGCACGTGTGCGGTCATCAGATCATCCCGCTCTTGACCATGGTGGCGCGCAGGCTGGCGAATTCGCGGTCGACGAAGTTGCCGAAGTCGTTGCCCGTGAGGTAGGCCGGCGTCCAGCCGTTCTTGTCGATGGATTCGGCCCAGCTCTTCGTCTTGGTGGCCTTCATCACCAGATCGATCAGCTCCTTGCGCTGGGCGGCGCTGATGCCCGGCGCGCCGTACACGCCGCGCCAGTTGCCGATCTCCACGTCGATGCCCAGCTCCTTGAGCGTGGGCGCGTCCAGGCCGGCGATGCGCTTGTCCGACGTGACGGCGATGGCGCGCATCTTGCCGGTGGCGATGTATTCGGAGAACTCGCTGTAGCCGCTGCCGCCCACGGTGACGTTGTTGCCCAGGATGGCGGCCACCGCCTCGCCGCCGCCACGGAAGGCCACGTAGTTGATCTTCGACGGATCGACGCCCACGCGCTGCGCGATCATGGCCGCCGCGATGTGCTCGGTGGAGCCGCGCGAGCCGCCACCCCACTTCACGCTGCCGGGGTCTTTCCTGAGTTGCTCGACCACGTCCTTCATCGTCTTGAAGGGCGATGCGGCGGGCAGCACGAACACGTTGTATTCGGTGGTCAGGCGCGCCAGCGGCGTGGCCTGCGACAGATCGACCGGCGGGCGGCCGGTGATGATGCCGCCCACCATCACGGCGCCCATCACCATCAGCGCGTTCGGATCGCCCTTGGCCGAGTTGACGAACTGCGCCAGCCCGATGGCGCCGGCCGCGCCGCCCTTGTTGTCGAAGCTGACGGACGAGGCGCCCGCCTCCTGCAGCGCGCGGCCCAGGGCGCGGCCGGTCAGATCCCAGCCGCCGCCGGGGTTGGCCGGAATCAGCATCTTGAGATTGGCCGCCGCGCGCGCCGTGAGCGGCAGTGCGCCCGTGGCGGCCAGCGTGGCGAAGGCGCCCAGCGATTTCAGGAAGTGGTCACGACGCATGGCTTGTCTCCTTGGGTCAGGTTGGGGTCAGGTGGCGCGATGGTGCGCGCGCCACCTGTCAGTTGGCTGTCCGCCGCACTAGGGAAAGCCCGGCCCCGCGCGGCGCTTTAATACGGCCCATGAAACTGCTGCTGGTCGAGGACGAACCCGCCATGCGCCAGACCCTGGTGCGCGCCCTGGGCAACCGGGGCTTTCAGCCGCGCGCGTGCGCCGATGGCCAGGAAGCGCTGGCCGCCTGGCACGCGGGCCTGTTCGACGTGGTGGTGCTTGACCTCTCGCTGCCCGGGCGCGACGGGCTGGAGGTGCTGCGCGAGGCGCGCGCCGCCGGCCTGCGCGAGCCGGTGCTCATCCTCACCGCGCGCGGCACGGTGGGCGACCGCGTCATCGGCCTGAACACCGGCGCCGACGACTACCTGGCCAAGCCGTTCGATCTGGACGAGCTGGAAGCCCGCCTGCGCGCGCTGGCGCGCCGCCACGCGCCGGCCCACGAAACCGCGCCACGCATGCAGCACGCGGGCGCGCTCGCGCTCGACCGCGACAACGGCGCCATCTATCACCAGGGCGAAGTGCTCGAACTGCCGCCGCGCGAGCTGGCCCTGCTGCAGGCCCTGCTCGCCTCGCCCGGCAAGGCGGTGAGCAAGGAGCGGCTGTTCGCGCTGGTGTTCCCGCACCAGGCCGAGGTGCAGTACGAAGCCATCGAGGTGGTGGCCTACCGGCTGCGCAAGAAGCTGGCCGGCACCGGCGCCAGCGTGGTCACGCTGCGCGGGCTGGGCTATCTGCTGAAGGTGGACGCTTGAGCGGCTCGGCCAGCGCGAACACCGGGGCGGCGCGGCGCCCGCGCTCGCTGCGCCGCACGCTGCTGGTGGGCATCCTGCTGCCGGCCGCGCTGGTGATCGCGGCCAACACCGTGAGCCAGTACCGGCAGGCGCTGTCGGCCGTCAACACCGCCTACGACCGCACGCTGCTGGCATCGGCCAAGACCATCAGCGAACAGCTCGACGTGACCGGCTACGACGCCGATGCGCAGGTGCTGGCCACCGTGCCGTATTCCGCGCTCGAAGCCTTCGAGGCCGACAACCAGAGCCGCATGTTCTACCGAGTCACCGGCCCGCGCGGCGAGCTGGTGTCGGGCTTCGGCGAGCTGCCCGCCTGGCGCGGACGCCTGCCCGACCGCGCCGCCTATGCCGCCCTGGTCGATTTCTACGACGCCGAGTTCCGCGACCAGCCGGTGCGCGTGGCCGTGCTGCTGCAGCCGGTGGTGAGCCCGCGCGGGCGCGCGATGGCGATGATCCAGGTGGCCGAAACGCTGGAGCTGCGCGAGCAGCTGGCGCGCCGCATCCTGCTCGACACGCTGTGGCGCCAGGCCTTGCTGGTGGCCGTCATCGCGCTCATCACCGTGCTGGTGGTGCAGCGCGCCACGCGGCCGGTGCGGCGCATCAGCGACGAGCTGGAGGCACGGCCCGAGGGCGACCTGACGCCCCTGCAAGCCAGCGACGCGCCGCGCGAACTGCTGCCGCTGGTGCAGGCCACCAACGCCACCATGCAGCGGCTGGACCATCTGCTCGAACACCAGAAGCGTTTCGTGCGCGACGCCTCGCATCAGCTGCGCACGCCGCTGGCCGTGCTCAAGGCGCAGGCGCAATCCGCACGGCGCGGCGACATCGCACCGGCCGCCGCGCTGGCCGAGATCGAAGACACGGTGGACCGCGCCACCCAGTTGGCCAACCAGATGCTGGCGCTGGCCAAGGTGGAGCAGTTGCGCCAGCAGCACACGCCAGAGGTGGTGGACTGGGAAGGCATCGTGCGCGCCGTGGCGCTGGATCTGGCGCCGCTGGTGGCCGACCGCGATCTGGATTTCTCGCTGGATGCGCACGCCGCGCCGGTGCTCGCGCACGACTGGATGCTGCGCGAGCTCACGCGCAACCTGCTGAGCAATGCCATCCGCCACTGCCCGCCCGGCGGCCGGCTGGCCGTGCGGCTGGTGGCCGACGGCCGGCATGCGGCGCTGGAGGTGGCCGACAGCGGCCCCGGCATCGGCCCGGCCCAGCGCGCGCGGCTGTTCCAGCCGTTCTCGTCGGGCGAAGCAGGTAGCGGATCGGGCCTGGGCCTGGCGATTTGCGCCGAGATCGTGCGCGCGCTGGGCGGCGTGATCGCGCTGGACGACCGGGTGGTGCATGGCCGCGTCGACGGGCTGGACGCGGTGGTGCGGCTGCCGCTGGCCGCCGCCACGCCGCTCAGTCGGCCTTGAGGTTGGCGTCCTTCACCACGCGCGTCATCAGTTCGCGGTCGGCCAGGAAGAGCTTGTTGAACTCGGCCGGCTTCATGGTGTCGGCCACCACGCCCTGCGTGACCAGGCGTGCCTTGACCACGTCCGAGGCCAGCACCCTGGTGACGGCGGCGTTGATCTTCTCCACCTCGGCGGTGGGCGTGCCGGCCGGTGCCAGCAGACCGAACCACGACTCGAACACGTACTCGGGCAAGCCGGCCTCGGCGATGGTGGGCACGCCCGGCAGAAGGGCCGAGCGCTTCTTGCCCGTGACGCCGATGATGCGCAGCCGCGCATCCTGCGTGTAGGGGCCCAGGCCCGCGTTGGGCACGATCACGGCCTGCACGCGGCCGGCCGCCACTTCGTTGGCCGCTTCCTGGGTGGACTTGAAGGGCACGTGCACCACGTCGATGCCGGCCTGACTCAGCAGGTAGGCCGTCGCCAGGTGGGTGGAGCTGCCCACGCCGGCCGAGCCGTAGTTCATTTCGCCGGGCTTTTTCTTCGCCAGCGCCACGAACTCGGCCACGTTCTTCGCGGGCAAGGCCGCGCTGATCATGAGCACATAGCTTTGCGAGCCGATGTTGGCCACGGGCACGAAGTCCTTCACCGGCTCGTAGGGCGGTTTGGCGGCCAGGGCCGCGGTGACGAAGTGGCTGGAGGCCGCCATCAGCAGCGTCCTGCCGTCGGGCGCGGCCTTCGCCACGGCCGTGGTGCCGATGGCACCGCCGGCGCCGCCCCGGCTTTCGATGATGAAGGTGCGGCCCAGCTCTTCGCCGAGCTCGGTGTAGAAGGTGCGCGCGAGCGCCTCGCGCGCACCGCCGGCCGCGAAGGGCACGATGATGCGCGAGACCTGTCCGCCCGCCTGCGCGGCGGCGGGCGGGCTCCAGAGCACGGCACCGAGGGCGGTGGTCACGGCCATCAGGGTGGTGGCGATCAGTTTCATTGAGGGTCTCCGTTGGGATTCGTTTTTGCGGAAGTTCAGGCGACGAGCGCGCGCGTGGTGTCGTCGAACAGCTCGTCCACCGACAGCGGGCGCGCCAGCAGGCCCTGGCGCTGCGCGTAGTCGAGCAGCAGCGCGAGCGAATGGCGGTTGGCCTCGACGCCGAAGGGCGTGAGATCGGGGCCGGGCCGTGCGTCGGGCGCGGCGGCGGCGCGGCGCCTGGATTCGACCAGCAGGCGCCAGAGTTCGTGCACGACGTCGGGGCGGCTGGCGGCCAGCCCGGCATCCAGCGCCACCATGTGGTTGATGGACACGGCGCCGTGGCGCTCGCTCCAGGCCTGCGCGGCCTCCAGCGGATGCTCGATCACGGGCTGCAGGCGCGGATCGTCCGGCATGCCGCTGCCGATGATGGCGGCGTCCACGTCGCCGTCGAGCAGCAGGTCGGCCAGCGCCTTGCTGCCGTCGGCGCGTTCGATGCCCGGCGGATCCTGGAAGGCATCGAGGTGTGCGCCTTCCATCGTGACCCAGTGCACGCGGCCGAGGTCGACGCCGTAGTCGGCCGCCAGGATGCCGCGCACCCAGGTCACCGTGGTCTGCGAATGCGCGCGGATGGCCACGCGCTTGCCGTGCAGGTCGGACACCGTCACGCGGCCGCGCTCGGCGTTGTAGACCAGGCACTGGTGCTGGTGGCGCCCCTTGCCGATGACGGCCGGCATCAGCACCAGCGGGCGGCCATGGGCGCGCGCCTGGAAAAAGGTGACCAGGGCCAGTTCGGCCACGGCGAACTCGCGCGTATTGACCACGCGCGGGAAGGCGCGGTTGGAGACCTTCACGTCGGCGATGCGCAGATCCAGCAGCGGCGAATCGATCTCGCCCGCGCGCAGCGCGCGCGTGCCGGCATAGTTGCCCAGCAG